>DATJVA010000001.1:0-65358 GCA_035502015.1 Thermoplasmata archaeon
TCCAGCCGAGTCGTCCATGAGCCTCGAAAGCCTCGTCGACGAGATTCGCCGCCGCGGCGAGGCCGACCTCGCAGCGACCACGGCAGCCCGCGACGCGGAGGTGGCGAAGATCGCCGCGGACCGCGACCGTCAGCTCGACGAGGTTCGCTCCGCGAGCGCCCGGGAGACCGAATCGGAGGTCGCCCATGAGCGCGCGCAGCGGATCGCCGCCGCGAAGCTCCAGGCCCGCAAGCTCCTCTACGAGGCACGCGAGAAGCGCCTCGAAGGGGCGATTGAGGAGACGCGCGCCCTCCTCCAGGAGTACACGCGCTCTCCCCAGTACCCCGCGGTGCTCAAGCGGATGATGACCGCCGCGACCGACTCGCTCGGAAAGCAGCTCCGCGTCTACGGCCGCAGCGAGGACGCCGCTCTCCTCACCAAGGTGGCGGGGAAGAGCTTCGACCCGGCCCCCCAGCCGATCCTCGGCGGTCTCGTCGCCGAGACCACGGACGGAAGCCGACGCCTCAACCTCTCGTTCGACGAGCTCCTGCGACTGCGCGAGGACCGGGTCCGCGAGCTGCTCGCCTAGGCCGGATCGATGGCGGCCTCTCCGTACGCGAGCGCGCTCGGCCGCCTGAACCCCGAATTCCCTGCGTTCCTTCCAAAGGAGATCTACCCGCAGCTCATCGCCACGAAGGACCCGAACGAGTTCGCGAAGGTCCTCGAGACGACGCCGTACGCCGACGACCTCGCCCGGGTCCGTGCGACCCACTCGGACGTCTCGCTCGTAGAGCTCGCGATCAACCGCACGTTCGTTCGCCGCAACCGCCGGGCGTTCGAGTCGACCCCGTTCGCGGGGCGCGGTGTGGTCGGGGCGTATCTCGGACGTTGGGACATCCAGAACATCGAGATGATCCTCACCGCGAAAGCCCAGGGTAGGAGCGTCACCGAGACCGAGGACCACCTGGTCTCGAGCCGCGAGATCCCCGCCGGCCTCTATGCCGGCGCGATGAACCTAGACGACTTCCGCATCCTTCTGAGCCAGCCCACGCTCGAAGCGATGGTCACTTCCCTCGTCAAGTACGGTTACGGAACGACGATCCTTCCGTTCCTCGAGCCGTTCGAGCGGACCCACAACATCTTCCCGATCCTGGTCGCGCTCGACAAGGAGTACTACCGTAACGTCGTCAGCCAGGCGCGCTTCTTCCAGGGCGACGAGTGGGTCGTCCGGGGCCTCGTCCAGAGCGAGGTCGACGCTCGGAACGCTCTCCTGCTCCTGAAAGGGAAGGACCGCCGCCTCGCGATGGACGACATCCTCCCCCGGTGGATCGACGGCGGCACGATGACGAGCGCGCAGGCGTCCGACCTCTTCTCGGCCCGAACGGTTCCCGAGCTCGCCGACCGTCTCTCCTCCCGTTTCCCCTCGATCGGGGAGGGGACGAGCGAGTACGCGAGCGCCGACAGCCTGACGGGCTACGAGGTGGCGATCGAGCGCGAGCGGGCGAGCACCGAGCTGAAGCGCCTGAGGACCTACCCGCTCTCCCTCAGCGTGATCTTCGCCTACCTGCTCCGTAACGAAGTGGAGCGAAGCGACCTTCGCCGCGCGGTGTTCGGGCGCCTCTACGGCGTCCCGGCGGAGCGGCTCGCGCCCCTCCTTGTTTCCCCTCGGCTCTGACCGGGGCGGGGATCAGACCCCGGATTCCCGCATGATCGGTCCCGCGGGGGCCGCGCTCTCGTCCGCGAGAGGAGAGACCGTGCGGCTCCGGGCGGCACCGAACGGACGGAACACTTTGCCGTTGCCGCTGTAGAACTTCGAGAAGTACTCGACGAAGATCAGCCGCGCCCCCTGGATCCCGGGCTCGAACACCCCGATGATGACGTTGAAGCTCTGGCCGACCACGATGATGACGAGGCCGGCGACGATCCCCACGACCGTGCCGCCGAGCACGAGGCCGCTGCCGATCTGGTTGATGACGAGAGCGAGGATGACGCTCGCGAGCAGGATGCCGACCAGTCGCGTGTAGGAGAGGATGTGGCTCACGACCTCGATGAGCCCCATCATTCCCATCTGGAGCCCCTCGCCGAGGAGCAACATCGCGAGTCCCACTCCGAGGCAGGCGTACCAGAGGACGATCAGCGGGTCCGCCGAGACCGAGGTGGCGCGGTGGATGACCGCGAGGCCGAAGAAGGCGACCCCGAAGGCGAAGATGATCCCGCCCGACTTCGCCACCACGCCGCGCTTGTGGTGGTGGAAGTACTCCTTGAGCGCCCCCATCAGGAAGCCGAGAACGACCATCCCGAGCCCGACGTAGCCGGCGAAGAGGAGGTACGTCGGCACGGTCTTCTCGATCTCGATCCCCTTGAAGTGGAACAGCGGCGTGAGCAGGTGATAGCCGAAGAACTCGTTGGTGACGACCCCGAGCCCGATCGCGAGCAGGCAACCGGGGATGAGCGCGTAGGCGAGCTGCTGCATCCCTTTCGGTCCCATGATCATCTTGACGAAGTTGCGGCCGAACTTCGGGAGATGGGCGGCGCCCGGGAACCCGGCGATCATCCAGAGCGAGATCAGCAGGATGACGAGTCCGTAGCCCCAGTCGCTCAGCATGAACCCGAAGAAGATCGGGAAGGCGATCGCGAAGACGGTGGTCGGGTCCCACTCGGTCGCCTGGGGGATCGAGTAGAACCGGACGAAGAACTCGAACCGTCGGATCCCGCGGGGGTTCGACATCATCGTCGGCGGCTCCTCGTCCGTCGGGACACGGTAGAAGAACGTCCGGCCCCCGCTCTCGCGGTCGATGACCGTCTGGAGGCGGGCCACGTCCCGCTCGGGAACCCACGCCTCGAGGGCGAACGCCGAGTGGCTCGCACCGAGCTTGGCCACGACCTCCGCCTTCCGGTTCTCGATCTCGAGCGCCTCGCCGATCGCGCTGACGAGCGGGTACCACTCCTTCGAGATCGCGAGCAGGCGAGAAGCGATCTCCGCACGTCGCTGGCGGGTGGTTTCCTGGCGCGCGCGGAGGGCCGCGAGCTCCTCGGAGACCGTCCCCGCGAGGCGCGGTACCGCCGTCAGTCGCACCCCCCTCGCTTGGGAGAGCCGCGCGAGCGCGTCCGCTCCGGTCGGCGGGATCAGGATGAGGAACCGGACGATGTCCCCCGACGGCCCGAGCAGCAAGTGAACGTCCGTCTCGGCCGGCAGGGAGGCGGCGAACGCCGTGTAGCTGTCGGCCGTCGCGGTGCCGTAGAAGGTGTGGAAGTTCTTCGAATCGAGGAACTCGAGTCGGTCGGGATAGAACGAGATCTTCTCGAGCAGCTCGGCCGTCGAGGCAGCCGCCTTCTCCTCCGTGGCGAGCCGGTCATCCTCGCGCCGCAGCTCGCCGACCTCGTCGTCGATCGTGACGGTCTTCGCCGCGGCGAGGATCTCGGCGACCGAGTCGAAGAGGTGCGGCGGGCCACCGTGGACCGGCGGCAGCGCCGCGAGGAGTCCGCGGAACCGCAGGGTCTCGTCCCCGACCTGGCGGAGCGTCTCGGGGCCGCGCTCGGGCCCGAGCTCGGCCATCGTGGGCGGAGAGAGCGGTTCGATCTGCGCCACTCGGAGGTCGTGGAGGACGGTGAGGATCCGCTCCTCGTCGTCCTTGAGGCCAAGGAGGCCGACCTTGGCCATCCGGACCGGACGTAGCGCCACGAGAACCGCTCCTGACCGACCTACGGACTAATCCGACCCGAACGTGCCCAGGACGGCGGCGAGGATCTGGGTCTTCTTGTCGCTCGGACGTCGTCCCTCGCCGACCAGCGCCCGGTCGGCGGCCTTCTTGCCGTCCGCCAGGATCGCCGCGGCTTCCGTCTCGGTTTCGGTCCGGGCCTGGGTCACGCGGGCGACCCGGTCGCGGTCGGCCGCGGCCTGGGCCTCCTTCACGGCGGCGGCGGCCTCCGCGCGCAGCCGTGCGATCGACGCCTCGGCGTCCTGCCGTGCGGCCGCCAGGCGCGCATCCCATTCGTTCTCCGTCGCCTTCACTCGCTTGAGCGCCTCGACCGAGTCGGGCTCGGCCGCGCCGGACGTCGTCGTCGCCATCGTCAGGACCCTCCGAGGAATCTCAGGACGAACCACAGCAGGACCGCGACCGCCGCGATCTTCACGGCGAGGCTCACGGCCCACACACCGGCGAACCGCCGGACCGCAGGGTTCGCGTTAGGCGGCGGCCGCACTTTCCGCCTCCTGCTCGATCTTCCGCTTCACCGTCTTCAGCATGCTGAACGAGTCGCGTTCCATCTCGTCGAACCGGAACTTGATGTATCGCACGACCCCCTCGAGACGCGGGACGAGAACGTTCTCGATCGCGCTCGCGCGACGCTTCGTCTTCTCGATCTCTTTGAGGAGCCGGCGCAGCGAGTTCTCCTTCTCGGCGATGTCGAGGACGATCCCGTAGATCCGCTGGAACCGGCGGACCGATTCTTGCACCGAGATGGGGAGGTCGAGGAGGTCGGCGGTCGAGACGGGCGAGTAGCCGCCGCGGTCGACCTGAGGGGTCCGCACGCCCATGACGTTCTTGGTCGTCACCGCGACCGGCGCGATATCCGGGAGGAGCATCGAGATGTTCTCGAGTCGGGTCGGGCCCTCGAGCATCTCGGCCATTCGGATCGATTCGTATCCCCGCTCGACCCTCGCCTTGAGGTCGCCGCGCAGCTTCATCGCCTCGCGCGAGGCAGCGAAGAACTCGACGATCAGCGCCGAGCGCTTCAGCTTGAGGAGGTTGAGGCCCTTCTTCGCGACGACGATCCGTCGGCGCGTCCTCAGGAGCTCGAGGCGGGTCGGTCGGACGGTTTCGGCGGGCATCGGCGGCCTCTTCGCGCTCCCTCGTACCTACGACGGCGGCGCGGTCCCCTTCTTCGGCCGGTACTTCTCGATGAACTCGGGGCGGATCCGCTTCAGCTCGGAGTCGGGGAAGTCGGAGAGGATATCCCACGCGAGCGCGAGGCTCTCGTCGATCGTCCGGTCCTCGTCCGGGCGCTGGTTGACGAACTCCGTCTCGAACCGGTCGGCCATCCTGAGGTAGAGGCGGTCGGTCGCGCTGAGCGCCTCCTCGCCGACGATCGCGGAGAGCGACCGCTGGTCCTTTCCCGTCGCGTACGCCGCGAACAGTTGGTCGGAGAGCCCGCGGTGATCCTCCCGCGTCCGTCCCTTGCCGATCCCCTGGCCCATCAGTCGCGAAAGGGACGGCAGGATGTCGATCGGCGGGTAGATGCCGCGACGCTGGAGGTCACGGCTGACGTAGACCTGGCCCTCGGTGATGTACCCCGTCAGGTCGGGGATCGGGTGCGTCACGTCGTCCGCGGGCATCGTCAGGATCGGGATCTGCGTGATCGACCCCTTGCGCCCGTGGATCTTGCCCGCGCGCTCGTACAGGGTCGCGAGGTCGGTGTAGAGATACCCCGGGTACCCCCGGCGGCCCGGCACTTCCTCGCGCGCGGCCGAGACCTCGCGGAGCGCCTCGCAGTAGTTCGTCATGTCGGTCAGCACGACCAGGATGTGGAGGTCGCGCTCGTAGGCGAGGAACTCGGCGGCGGTGAGCGCCATGCGCGGCGTCACGACGCGCTCCATCGACGGGTCGGAGGAGAGGTTCAGGAAGACGACCGCGCGCTCGAGCGCACCGGTCGACTCGAACTCTTTGAGGAAGAAGTTCGCCTCCTCGCTCGTGATCCCCATCGCGGCGAAGACCACGGCGAACCCCTCGGAAGAGTCCCGGAGCTTCGCCTGCCGGACGATCTGAGCCGCGATCTGATTGTGCGGAAGGCCCGCGCCCGAAAAGATCGGGAGCTTCTGGCCCCGAACGAGCGTGTTGTTGACGTCGATGGTCGAGATCCCGGTCTGGATGAACTCGCTCGGCTCCTCGCGCGAGTACGGGTTCATCGCGCTCCCGACGATCTCGAGCTGCGTCTCGCTGACGATCCTCGGGCCGCCGTCCCTCGGCTCGCCGAGGCCCGTGAAGACGCGACCGAGCATCTCGTCCGAGACGGGAAGCTTCGCGACCTCACCGAGGAACTTGACGCTCGTCTTCTCGAGATTGATTCCCATCGTCGCGCCGAACACCTGGACGATGGCGAGCCCCTTGCGGGAGTCGAGCACCTGGCCCTGGCGCCGCTCGCCGGTCGGCAGCTGGACCTCGACGATCTCTCCGTAGGCCGCGTTCGCGACGTCGCGGACGAACAGAAGCGGTCCTGCGACCCGGTCGATCGTGCGGTAGTCGACGGGCACGGCCGAAACATCTCCCGCCGAGGAGGTACCTTTCGCCGCCATCAGCTGCTCCCGGCGGCCGTGAGCGCTCCGACCGCGAGCTCGGTCTCCCGCTCAAGATCGTCGAACTGCTTGTCCGCCTCCGCCTCGGGAATCCACTTCATGCGCGAGAGCTTCGTGCGGACCGGCATCTGCTGCAGGTTCGCGACCGTCACGCCCTTTGCGACGGCATCCTGTTCGAGGTCACCGAACTTGAGGATCATGCGCAGCATCTTCGCCTGCTTGCCGATCGATGTGTACGTGTCGACCTCGTCGTACGCGCTCTGCTGGAGGTAGTCCTCCCGTAGCATCCGCGAGACGTCGAGGATCGCTTTCTCCCGCTCGGGAAGCGCATCGACGCCGACGAGCTGCACGATCTCCTGGAGCTCGGCCTCCTTCTGGAGCGTCTCGAGCGCTTTCTGGCGGAGCGCGGAGAAGTCCTTCGAGAGCGACTGGGAGTACCACGACTCCAAGTCGCGCGTGTAGAGCGAATAGCTCTGGAGCCAGTTGATCGACGGGAAGTGGCGCCGGGACGCGAGCGAGGCATCCAGCGCCCAGAAGACGCGGGCGATTCGGAGCGTGTTCTGGCTCACCGGCTCCGACGTGTCTCCGCCGGGAGGTGAGACGGCTCCTACCACGGTGATGGACCCGGTGCGCCCCTCGGGGGAGACCGTGACGACGCGGCCCGAGCGCTCGTAGAACTCGGCGACGCGTCGACCGAGGTACGCGGGATATCCTTCCTCTCCGGGCATCTCCTCGAGGCGCCCGGAGATCTCGCGCATCGCCTCGGCCCATCGACTGGTCGAGTCGGCCATCAGCGCGACGTCGTAACCCATGTCCCGGTAATACTCGGCGATAGTGATCCCGGTGTAGACACTCGCCTCGCGGGCGGCGACCGGCATGTTCGAGGTGTTCGCGATCAGCACCGTCCGTTCCATCAGCGGTCGGCCCGATTTTGGGTCCTGGAGCTTCGGGAACGTTGCCAGCACTTCCGCCATCTCGTTGCCGCGTTCGCCACAGCCGACGTAGACAACGATGTCCGAGTCGGCCCACTTCGCGAGCTGCTGTTGGGTGACGGTGTTGTGCAGGAGGATGGCGCCGAACCCCCCGACGAAGTTCGCCCCAAATTCCGGCAGCGCGAAGTCGAAGACGTCGAACGGACCCACCTCTTCCCGCACCTCGACGACCTCGTCGCAGAAGACCCATTCCAGCATGTCGCGCAGCCGCGAGGCGGCGGGCTCGAGCGAGTCCAGCGACCCGAGGGCGCGGTACGGGTTGATGAAGCGCTGGAAGGTGTATGCTCCCATGCGCTCGCCGTTCCCGATATAGTTGTGGATCTCGATGCCGTCCTCGAGGAGCGCGGAGTAGGTGAAGTGGTCCCGATAGAGTCTCTCGATCGCGTCGGGAGAAAGAGGGACAACGTCGGTGGCCGTGTAGGACGTGCGCTTCGACTCGGTGTACTGCCGGATCGCCGCGAGCTTGGGATGGTCAGCGCCCACGGCGTCGTAGAGCTTGTCCAGATTGAAGATGCCCCGTACGAAGAGGCGGAAGTAGGTCGTGCCGTCGACGACGCGCCGTCCCATCGAGCAGGTGATTCCGAACCGAGAAAGGGCGTACGCGAGCTCGGTCTGGAGCGCCCCGCTCTTCGTACAGAACTCGATCTCGCCTTGCGACAGCCCGCCGTCGCCGAGGTAGTACCCCCGGAGGAACCCGCCGAGGACGTCGTTGTCGGAAGCAAGAACCGCGCCCGGGATGCGTTTCTCGCCGGAATTCCTCCCGGACCCGAACCAGTCCATGAGGTGGACGAGCGAGGTGCTTGCCACGAGCACGTTCGGAGTCTTGCCGGGGGTTCGCTCAACCTTGCCCTCGATTCCGAAGAGATTGCGGGTGAGGGCGAGGAAGCGGCTCAGAAGCATCTCGTCCGAGTTGGTGAACACCACGGTCCGGTTGCCGCGGATGTAGCCTTCGGAGGCGAAGAGCCCCAAGAACTCTCCGAGTTCCTCCGACATGGCGTCGGGAATCCGTAGGGCCTTCCCCTTTCGCTGAAGTTCCGGTGGCTGCGGTCGGAGCGCTCGGGTCCCGACGGGGCTCGGGGTTCGACGAACCGATGCGATGTAGTCTCCTGGTCGCAGGTCGCGGGCGGCCCTCTCCTGGAGCGCGCCGTCCGGGGTGAACGCGAAGAGTCGGTGCACCGGAGTGACGCGGACGCTCTTCCCCGAGCGCGTCCGCACGCGTACGAGAGTGTCGCTCTTTCCCCTGTAGGCGGTGTGGGAGCGGCTTCGGACGAGCGACCCGTTGACCAGCGAGAACAGTTCGATTGGCTGCCGGAGGTCGACCCACTCATCGGAACCCTCCGAGCGTACTTCGCCCCTCGCCCGGACGGAAGCGTACAGCGTCTCGATGCTGACGACTTCCCCGGTGCCGAGTAGGACTGGGGTCTCTCCTCCGACACACTTGCCCGACCCGAACGGCCCCGGAATGCAGGCGGTCCCCCCCTTGGCCACGGGATAGAACGTATCGATCACTCTCTGCCCGGTCACGAGCGGAATGTCGGGCGCGAGTTTCTGGGTGACCGGGCGAGGGATTCGGACGACCCACTTGTGGGAGAGATAGAGCGGGACCGTCCCGGTCGCCGTCGTGAGCGAGCCGATCGGGTCGCGGATCGTGTACTTGCCGCTCTTCAGGTCGGCCAGGGTCCCGCGGAGTCCGGGCGGCACTAGGATCTTGTGAACGATGAGCGCGGTCTCCTGGACCGTGCCGAGTATTGTCCCGGGGGTGACCTCCGTGCCGACCTTGGCGGTCGCGGAGAACTCCCAGACGGCCTTCTCGTCGAGCGGGGTCGCCGACGTTCCGCGGGTGATGAAGTCGCCCACGGACTTCTGGACGACGTCGAGCGGGCGCTGGATCCCGTCGTAGATCGACTTCAGGAGCCCCGGCCCGAGCTCGACGCTGAGCGCTTGGCCGGTGCTCTCGACCGGGTCGCCCGGCCGGATACCGGTAGTGTCCTCGTAGACCTGAACGGTGGCCGTCCCCTCCACGAGGCGGATGATCTCTCCGACGAGGCCCAGCGTCCCCACGCGGACGACGTCGTACATCTTCGCATCGACCAATCCCTCGGCGATGACCACGGGGCCGGAAACTCGTGCTACCGATCCTGCCATGTTCTTCCCTTCGCTCGATTCGAGTGATTCGTAAGACACGTCTACGTCGCGACCGAGAGCGTCACGCCCAGGACCCGCTTCGCAAGCGCCTCGATGCTCTCGACCTCGTATTCACCGCTCGGAGTGGGAACGAAGACGACGAGCGGGTGGAGGGAGGCGTCGGCGCTGGCGCGCTGGGACTCGGAGAGCTGCGCGCGGATCGATTGGGTCGCAATGACGAGCGAGAAACCGCCTGCCATCGCCCTTTCGAACTCCGAAACCGCGTTGTCCGGCGTGACCTCGACGACGTCCTTGAGGCCGATCAGGCGGAACCCGATCGCGAGCTCCCGCTCGCCGACCACGATCGTACGCCCCGGCTCTTTCGGCGTCTCGGGCACGGTAGCGTCGGCGGAGCCCCAGCGTATTTAAGGCCTACCGGAGGCGCGCTGACGGTGGACCGGTCGAGGAGCCACTTCCCCCGGAAGTAGGAGCGCCGGAGGGACGGTTTCCCGAACGCACGCGTCGATCAATGAGGCGAACCGACGCTCTCGGGTCTCGGGGCGGACGGCGCTCATCACCCAGAACGTTGCCCGCTTTCGGAACCCCCGGTTCCGAGACCGGAAGAACCGGTCCGCGGGGGCGTTCGCCCGAAGGCGTGCCGAGAATGCCGGAGAGAAGCGGTAGGTGCCCCCGCTCGTGAACTGCCGGGGTTGATGGGTCGGGCGCTGCTCGAACGCGCGACGTCCCGACGGGCGGACCCGACCCGCCCGGTCGAGCTCGGCGAACCGTCGCCGGTTCACCTCGCTCCAGTTGCTCCCCGGTCGGCGGGGCGTGAAGCGGTTCGCGTAGCGGTCGTCGTCGATCCGGCGAATGGTGGTGTCGATCCATCCGAAGCAGAGCGCCTCGTCGACCGCCTCGGGGTAGACCACTCCCCGGCGGTCGGTGTGCGCCTTGTAGAACCCGACCCAGAGCTCGTTCGCTTCGGCGTGGTGGGCCTCAAACCACGCGCGGAGCTCGCTCGGGGAATCGAAGAAGCGAGCGGGTACGACCGACATCGTCGGGGCGGTTACTTGTAGACCGAGAAGTGGACGTGGTTCTCGTCGTCGGTGATCAGGATGCACTCGCCTTCGCACTCGAAGAGACACGCCTCGCAGACGATGCATTCCGGGCCGTTCACCGCGAGCGACTTCTCGCCCCGGAACTGGAACTTCGCCCCGACCGCGGGGTCGTCGACCACGTCCGGGACCTGGTCGCGGGGACGAAGGTCGAAGACGTTCACCGGGCAGACGTCCTTGCAATGCGAGCAGCCCGTGCACTTGGCGATGTCGATGTCGACTTGGACCATCGGTCGCCTCTGGGCCCGCCGGGGCGGGGCGGACTATTAGGGTTTTCCCGCCGCCGGTATCGGCTTTTCCAGGGCCCGCGCAGTCCGTTCCAGCCCCTTCCCGAGCCCCTTCCTATCGAGCGCAATCTTTACCGGGCCGGACGACGTTCCGGTGGGCAGCAGCGGATGACCGATATCCTCCTGGGGACGAGCGGTTGGGACTACCCGGAGTGGGTCGGGCGGGTCTACCCGCCCCGGGGGGCGACCGACCGGCTCCGGTACTATGCGGGGATGTTCTCGATCGTCGAGGTCAACTCGACGTTCTACCGTCTGCCTCCCCCTTCGGTCGCGGTGTCGTGGGTGAAGCGGACCCCGGCGGGGTTCCGGTTCGCCGCGAAGTTCCCCCAGACGATCACCCACGACCTTCGCCTCGTCCGGACCGAGGAGGAGCTCGCCCGGTTCCTCGCCGTCCTGAAACCGATTCGGGAGGCGGGCAAGTTCGCCGCGGCGCTCCTCCAGCTCCCTCCGTCCCTCCCGTTCGAACCGACGACCGTCCGGCGCTTCTACGAGTCGCTGCCCCGCGACCTCCCCGTCGCCGTCGAGTTTCGCGAGCGTTCGTGGCTGAACCCGGTGTCGGTCGCGCTCCTGCGCGAGTTCGGCCTCGCCTACGTCATCGTGGACGGCCCGCACCTACCGGTGGCGCTCGAGGTGACCGCCCCGTTCGCGTACATCCGCTGGCACGGTCACGGGAACCCACTGTGGTACGACTACACCTACTCGCCCGCGGAGCTCTCCGCATGGGTCCCGCGCGTCCGCGCGCTCAGCGAGAACGTGGCGACCCTCTACGGGTTCTTCAACAACCACTTCCGGGGCGACGCGGCGGTGAACTGCCGAACGCTCTCGGAGGAGCTCGGGCTCTCGCCTCCGGTCCGTCGGGGCCGGCTCGACGCGTGAGCGACCCGGGACACCTAGCCGGTCCCGCTCGGTCGCGCGGCGACGGGAGCGCCGGATAGCGGTGCGGCGACCGGTGTCCCGGGCACTGGCTGTGCGGCGGAGACGGTCGTGTTTCCGCAGGCGGCCGTGTTGTTGATGGTGACGCCGCTCACCGCGCCCGTCAAGGCGTTCACGGTGGCGTTGAACTGTTCACCGGTCCCGGAGGGCGTTGCGCTCAGCGCGCACGTGGTGTAGATGACGGACCATTCGGCGGGGATGCTCTGGCCGAACAGCGAAACGCTCCCGAGAAGCGCGAACTCGCCGGAGGCGTCCGGGTGGGCCGAAAGGAACGTGGCCGCGTACGTCCATACCGCAGCCGCCGCCGCCGAACTGTCGATCACGTTCCCCGGAATGGGGGTGAGCAGCTGGGCGAAGATGGCGCACTCCGTCCCCGTGATGGTGGCGAGCACCGACCCGCTGCCGTTGATCACCGAGGCGATCGCGAGCGCGTCCGTCCCGTTGCGGTAGCCGAACTCCCATGCGGAGGCGGCGCCCGAAGAACGGTTGCCGGTGTAGGGCGGCACGGTGTACGTGCTCGCACTGGTAACGATGGTGTAGGTGCAACCCGCGGAGCTCAAGTTGCCGAGGGCCGAGGTGTTCGTCGGGATCGACTCTCCCGTGGGGGTGACGAGGCCCGCGGCGAACAGCAGGGTCCAGCCCCCGCCCTGGAATCCGGACATCGTGCGGTCGGCGACCGGTCGAGCCCCGGAGTAGGTGAGGGCTCCGCTGGCCCCGGAGCCGGACGATGTGAGGGTCGGCAGGACGACGAACGCGACCAGAAGGACCACGACGACCACGACCGCCACCATCACGTAGAGCATCTTTCGGCCCGGGGACGCGGGGGTGGTCGGCGGGGCGGGTGGGGACGGGGACGCCGGAGGATTGGTCGGGGTCGACATGGGCACCTTCCCGACAGAGACGCCGGAGCGGCGGGATAAGGGTTGGCATTTTCCCGAAGTTAGCGGAGGCCACCGTCCCTGAAACCCCCCGTTCTCAGGGCTGTTTCAACCTCTCCCGAACCGCCGCTTTAGAGCGGCCCGGCCGATTCTCTTCTCGGTCGCTCTCGATCGATGATGGCCGACGCTGTGCTCACCGAGCCCGCACCGGAGGAGCTCCTCGCGGAGGAGCGCTTCCGATTCGAGCCCCGGCCGGTCCCTGCCTCCGCTCCTCCGGCCCATCCGAGGCTCGCTCCCCATCCCCGGCGGACCCGCGCTGTCCCGCTCCTTCCGACGGAGCCGTCGCTCTTCCCGTGGCTCGCGCGCCGGTTCGCTCCGGGCGAGGCGACCGTCTGGACCGGCCCGTCGGTCGCGGTCGAGCCGGTCCTCGAGCTCCTCTACGCCGGGAACGCCCGGGCCCGGGGCCGGATCTCGCTCCTCGAGGGCGAGAACCGGTTCCATCCGTATCGCATCGGCGAGCTCGGCCGGTCGTTCGGGGTCGATGCCGCGGAGACGCTGCGCCGCATCCGCCTCGCCCGCGCGTTCACCGCCTACCAGATGGTCGCGCTCGTGGACGGGTGGGCCGCGGAGGTCCGACGCCACGCCCCGACGCTCCTGGTCGGCCACGGCATTCCCGCCCTCTTCGCGGACGCGGAGATTCCCGACGACGAACGCACCGCGCTCCTCGGCCACGTCGCTCGGACCCTCGCCGCGCTCGCCCGCGAGGTCCGCGTCCCGCTCCTGTTGACGCTCACTCCGGAGGAGTTCGCACGGTTCCGCGCGCTCGCCGACGAGGGACCTCCCTGGTCGGACCTGATCACGTTCGTCCGAGGCCCCGGGGTCCTGCGCCTGCGCGCGCTCCGGGACGACGGCCGGGTCGCCCTCGTGCCCCGTCCGCCCGGCCAGACCGGCATGGAACAGTTCGGCGGAGAGTTCGCCGAGGAGGTGATCGCGTGGGACGTACCGCACCGACCTACCGCCAGGCGCTCGAGGAGCGGATGAAGCGCTGGGACGAGTTCGCGCGACTCCTCACGAGCCCCGAGGAGCGGGAGGCGTTCGAGATGGTCCGGACCGGCGCCCGCCGCTACGTCGCGCAGGCGACGTACGTCGGGAGCCCGGACCTCCTAGAGTCGATCCTCCTCTCCGTCCTCACCGACCTCGCGGTCCGGGTCCGGGCCGAGGCTTCGACGCCGGACGAACATCGCTGACGATGGCGGCGTCCCCGGCCGCGACGGCGGTTGCACCGGACGGCTGGCTCCTCGACATCACGGAGAGCGACGACGGTCGGTCGGTCGTCCTCTGGACGAAGGAGCGGCGGAGCGGCCGCGTTCGGAGGAGCGCGGTCGAGTACCGGCCCCCGTTCCTCGTCTCGGGTACGCGGAACGACCTCGCGCTCCTCGCCCGGCGATTGACCGACCACCCCGACGTCGAGTCGGTCGCGCTCGGTTCGGGCCGCCCGTCGCTCTACGACCGGCGGAACCGCCCCGTCCTGTCGGTCGTCCCGGCCCGCAACCCGGCCCGCCGCACGCTCGCGCGAAGCGTCGATGCGCTCGGCGGCTACGAGCGGTTCTCGCTCTACGACGTCGACCTCGGGCCACCGCAGCTCTACCACCTCGCCCATGCCCTCTACCCGTTCGCGCCCGTGGTCGGGCGGGCACCCGCGCTCCGCGCGACCGAGCCGCCCGAGACGATCGACTACGCGTCCCCGCCGTTGCGCGTCGCCCCGCTCGAGGTGCACCTCGCCGGGGAGCGGAGAGGTCGCATTCCGCCTCCGGACGCGCGGCTCGGCGCGGTGCGGCTCGACGACGTGACGATCGACGGGCCGGAGGAGGACGTCCTGCGCGCGCTCGTCGACGCGCTCGCGCGCACCGACCCGGACGTCCTCCTTACGGAGGGCGGTGACGCGTTCGACCTTCCCTGGCTGTACCGCCGCGCGGCCGCCTGCGGGCTCTCGCCCGCGGAGTTCACCCTGGGGCGCGAGCGCGTGAGGTTCCGGCCGACCCGACCGGCCCGTTCGTTCGAGTCGTACGGACGGGTCCTCCACCGGGACGCCTACTATCCGCTGCCCGGCCGGTTCCACGTCGACCGGGAGAACTCGTTCCTCTACCGCGACGCCGAGATCGCCGGGCTCGTTGACGCCGCCCGGCTCTCCCGCCTCTCGCTCACGACGGTCGTGCGCCAATCGCCGGGGACCTGCTTCACCGCGATGGAGATGGCCCATGCGCTCGAGCTCGGGGCGCACGTCCCCTGGAAGAAGAACCGGCCCGAAGGGTTCCGGCGGGCGGACCGGCTCGTCGCCGCCGACCGCGGCGGGGTGATCTTCCTCCCGCCGGTCGGGGTGCACGACCACGTCGACGAGTTCGATTTCGCGAGCCTCTACCCGCACATCATGGTCACGAAGAACCTCTCCGCGGAGACGCTCGAGTGCCGATGCTGTCCGGAAAGCCCGCTCCGCGCGCCCGGCCTCGGCTACCGCTCCTGCACGCGGCGCACCGGCCTCATTCCCCGTACCCTCGCGCCGCTCCTCGAGCGTCGCTTGGCCTACAAGGCGGCGCTCAAACGGCCGGGGGTCGAGCCGGAGGAAGCGGTCCGCCTGAAGCGGCGGGTCAAGATGCTCAAGTGGATCCTCGTCACCGCGTTCGGCTACCAGGGATACCGGAACGCCCGGTTCGGGCGGATCGAATGCCACGAGGCGATCAACGCCTACGCACGCGACCTATTGGCCCGGCTCCTCCCGGAGGCGGAGCGGGCCGGCTACTCGGTCCTCCACGGGATCGTCGATTCCCTCTGGCTGCGCCCGAACGACGTCGCGCACCCGCCGGACCCGGAGGCGTTCGCGCGCAGGATGAGCGAGAAGGTCGGGATGCCGCTCGGCTACGAGGGGCGGTACCGCTGGATCGTCTTTCTGCCGGCGGTGACCCACGGGCTCGGTGTCCCGAACCGCTACTACGGCTACTACGAGCACGGCGAGTTCAAGCTGCGCGGGATCGGCGCCCGACGGCACGACACGACCGGGCTCGTCCGCCGGTTCGAGGCGGAGGTGCTCGCGCTCCTGAGGACCGCCCGGGACGCGAACGGGGTCCGCGCGCTCGTGCCGCGCGTGCTGGCCCGCGCCGACCTGTTCGCCCGAGAGGTCCGCGTCGGGTCGTGGCCCGTCGACGAGCTCCTCATCGCCCACCGGATCGGCCAGGCACCCGAGGCGTTCGTCACGTTCACCGACTCGGTCGCGGCGTTGCGGCAGCTCCGCGAGGCGGGGGCGGAGCGGGGGCCGGGCGAGGTGGTGCGGTTCGTCATCCTCGACCGGCGGAGCCGATCGTTCCGTGACCGGGTACGACCGGGCGAGCTCCTCGAGGGGAACGAACGGTACGATACCGGTGCGTACCTCGAGATCCTCGCCCGCTCCGCGGAGACCCTGCTCGCTCCGCTGGGGGTCGACCGCGAGCAGCTCCGTGCGCGCTGGGGGATCGCGCCCGCCCCCGAGCGGGAGGAGTACCACTCTCCGGAGGAGCTCCACCAGTCGCGACTGGAACCGGCCGCGCCCGACGTGAGATATTAACCCCCGAATCGGTGGACGGTCGGTGGTCGACCACTCGCGCCGTCGCTCCCGCAAGGGTCCCGCCCGCCGGACCCCACCGCCCGCGGCCGGCTCTCCGTCGGCATCGGCCCGGGCCGCGGCGATCCGGGAGAGCGTCCAGGACGGCGCCATCGAGGACATCGGCCCGGTCCTGTTCGCGCTCAACGACCCGGTCCCCGGGGTCCGGGAGACGGCGGCGGTCGCGCTCGGTCGGCTCAAGGACCCGCGCGGATGCACAACGCTCGCGATCGCTCTCGCCGACCCGGACGCGCGGGTGAGGGCGGCGGTGGTCGAGGCGCTCGGCGGGATCGGCCGGGCCGAGAGCCGGGAAGCGCTCGAACGCGCGCTCGACGACCCGGAGGCCGACGTGCGGGCGAAGGCGGTGTTCGCGCTCCTCGGGCTCGGGGACGCGCGGTCGAGGCCCGCGCTCGACCGTCGGGTCGATGACTCCGCGCCGGCGGTGCGGCGCGCGGTCGCCGCCGCGCTCGGCCGTATCGACCCGGATGCGTCGTTCCCCTCGCTCGAGCGTCTACTTGCCGACCCGATCGACCGGGTGCGGCGCGAGGCGGTGCTCTCGGTCGGTCGGTCGTCGGACCCGAGCCGGCTGGCCATCGTCCGCCGGTACCTGGGGGACCCGGCACGCCGGGTGCGCGTCGCGGCAGCCGTCGTGGTCGGGCGCCACCGCGACCGAGACAGCGTCGCATCGCTGCTCGCACTCCTTTCGACCCCCGAGACCTGGGAGAAGCCGGCGGTGCTCGTCGCGCTCGGCCGGATCGGGGACCCGTCCGCGGTACCGGCGCTCATCGAATGGGCCGAGCATCCGTCGCACTGGATCCGGGTCTGCGCGGTCCACGCGCTCGGCGACATGGGAGGGCCCGAGGCCCGGTCGGTCGCTCTCGCCCACCTCCACGACCCGTACTGGTCGGTCCGCGGCGCCGCCGCGGTCGCGCTCGGGACAGTCGGACGGCCGGACGACCTCTCCCCGCTCCTTTCGCTCCTGAAGGACGACCATCCGTGGGCCCGACGCGGGGCGATCTACGCCCTCGGGTCGCTCGGGCTCGCCGAGGCGGCCCCCCGGCTGCGCGAAGAGCTCCTGGACGCCGCCGCGGAGGTGCGCCTCGCGGCGGTGTGGGCGCTCGGGCGTCTCCAGGACGACGGGGCCCGCGACGACCTCATCCGCCTCCTCTACCAGACCCGGTCCGCACCAATCCGCCCCGCGCCGTCCGGCGCCGCCGAGGCGGAGGAGCGACTGGCCTCCGACGCGGAGAGCCGCCTCTTCGACGCCGTCGTCCAGGCGCTCGGCCGTCTTTCCCACGGCCTTCCCGACCCGCTCATCCATCGCTCGCTCGTGGACGCCCTCGGCCGGCTGAGCGATGAGGACCTCGACCGTCTCGCCCGCCTCCCGCTGCCCGAGGTCCGGTCCGACCAGCCGGCGCCGACGCTGCGCGCGCTGTTCGAGACCGCGCTCCCGTCCACCGCCGACGACGAGGACAGCTCGTAATGCTGCGGGACCTTCGGCGGGCGGACGGTCCACCGTTCCTCGCGCTGATGGACCGCGGGTTTCCCGAGGAGTCCGCGCTGCTCGGCAACCGGCCCGAGGAGTTCGAGAAGATCTTCCGGCGCATCTTCCGCTGGGACACCCGTCTTCTCCTCGGCCTGATGGGCCTGTTCGGCCGGCCGATCGTTCGGGCGCTGGTCGTGGAGGCGGACGGCCACGTCGTGGCGACGACGCTCATCACGTTCCCTCCGGGCTCGGCGTACATCAGCAACGTCACGGTCGACCCGGACCACCGCCGTCGAGGGTACGCCCGCGCGATGCTCGAGGAGGCCCGCCGCACGGCGCGCCGGAGGAAGCTCAGGTTCCTCGTGCTCGACGTACTCGAGCACAACACGGGGGCGCGGGCGCTCTACGACTCGCTCGGATACCAGCCGCTTCGCGCCCGCGTGCAACTGGTCCAGGATGCGACGGCGAAGCTCAGCACGGCCCGACCGTCCAGTTCGTCGATCCGCCCGATGCGTCGGTCGGACATCCCGACGCTCGTGGAGATCGCCCGACGGCAGAGCCCCTCGGCGGTCGAGAAGGTGCTGCCGACGGGGCCGGACCGTTTTCTGGCGAGTGGCGTCGCGAACCGCATGCTGGCGTCCGAGGAGGCCTCCTGGGTCGTCGACCGGGGGCAGGGGCCCGAGGCGCACGTCGCCGCCACCGTGTCGGAGGCGATGGAGGCGGCGCACCTTACCGCGCCCACCCTCTCCGATTCGGTCGACGACCGCCTCGCGATCGAGCTCGTCTCGACAGCGGGGGCCTGGTGCGCGACCCGCAGGTCGCCGAGGATCCTGAGCATGGTCGCCGTCGACAATCCCCGGGGACGCGCCGCCCTTGAGGCGACGGGATTCCACGATGCCGTCTCGCTCTGGACGCTCTATCGGTCGGTCGACTGACCGCCCCGCGACCCGGGGCGGTGTCGCCGTCTACCTCTTTCCCGCTGTGGTGGGTGGAGGGCTCGGGGACATCGAAGAGGTGCTCGCGGCTGGCCGATACCTCGCGCGCGCCGGGTTCCCTCTCTACCTCTATCGCGCGAAGGGTCGCCCTCTCCCGCCGCACGTGGCCGGTCCGTGGGAGTGGCCGCCGGTCGAGCGGTGTCGAACGCTCCGCCCCCGCGCCGGGTCGGCGCTCACGGTCTCGCCGTCGTGGGGAGTGAGCTCGGCGCCGAGCCGACCCGCCCGCTTCGGGCGCGGAGGCCCGTGGGAGGTGGAGTGCCGGGAGGTGGAGGCCGCCTACGGTTCGGAGCGGACGCTCCATATCAGTCTCGAGGAGTTCGCCCGCACGCTGCCGAGCCGGGCCGAGACGCGGGAGCGGTTTCGGGAAGGCGGGGTACCCGCGCGGGCGATCGGTCCGCGCCTCCGGGTCGCGGAGGCGGCCAAGGAGGTCGAAGCGTTCCGCAGGGCGTACCGGGAGTTCCGCGGGCTCGACCGACCGAACGTCCTCCACCTGTTCGCGACGTTCCGGCCCGACCGCGCGTTCGCTCGGGAGTTCCCCGAGGCCGTTCAGGTGGGACCTCTCGGCTCCGGCCACCCCGGTCGGGTCGCGGCGCAGGGCACCTCCCGGGAGTGGGTCTGGTACGCGAGCCCGGCGAGCGCGGAGCGGATCGCCCCGCAGGTCGTTGCGGGGCTCGCCGGCGCGAAGCCACCGGTACGATTGTTCGTTCGGTCCCCGCGGGCATGGCCGGGGATCGCGGGCGAGACCGGAGTCCAGGTCGTCACTTCGCCGATCCCACCGAACACGTGGCGCCCCCGTTTCCGGCGCGCCGAGCTGCGCATCGTCACGGGCAGTCGGACCCTGATCGAGGCGATGGAGGTCGGTGGACCGTTCCTCTACTTCAACGGGGTCCTGGGCCGAGGGTCCGGTCGACGGAGGCACCGTCCCGAGAAGTTCCGGGCCTGGGTCGCCCTCGCGAAGGATGCCGGAGCATCGCCCGCGCTGCTCCGGGACCTCTCCGACTTCGCCCGGGGTCGACGGGTCACCGAGGTCGTCCGCCGCGCCGCCGCCTCCTCCGACGGCTGGGCCCGGTTCCCGCCGGACCTGGGGCCGGTCGGGTTCCCTCCCGAGCGGCGGGACGCCGGCACGGTGGTGACGGCCGTGGCCAGGGAACTCGCTCGTCCCGCATCTCGGGCCGCCGAGGTCGTCGCTCGATGGCGTGCCTCGCATCCGTATCCTTAATCGGTCCGTCCCTCTCCTAGCGACGTCCCATGCCGTCCGAGGACGCCACTCCACCGGCCGTCGCTCGGGCGATCGTCGGAAGCGCGGTTGCTGCCCGACGGGGAGAGCACGTCGTCGTGGTCTCCTGGAACCACACCCTTCCCTGGGCGGCCGCCTGCGTCACCGAACTGCGCCGCGTCGGAGCCCGCGCGCTCCTCCTTCTCGAGGACGAGGGGGCGTTCTGGCGAAGCGTGGATAGCGCGGCGCCGACCCGTCGATGGGCGGGACTCACGCGACCGGTCCGTGCCGCGCTCGCCCATTCCGACGCGCTCGTCTACTTCCCCGGACCGGCCGACCGACCGCGGCTCCATGGTCTGCCTACCCACCTCCTCGCACCGTTCGTGGGAGCGGATGACGAGTGGTTCGCGGCGACCCGCCGCTCGGGTGTGAGGGCGGTCCGATGTCTGCTCGGATACGCCTCGGACGCGCAGGCCGAGCACTGGGGCGTCCCCGGGGCGATGTGGCGGAGCCAACTGATCCGAGGGATCACCGATGTCGATTACGGAGACCTCCGCAACGACGGCGAACGGGCTGCCGCGCTTCTCGCCCACGGTCGGGAGCTGCGTCTCACGGCGGCGAACGGCACTGACCTCAAGCTCCGCCTCCGGGGCCGTGGCCCTTGGGTGGACGACGGAGTCGTCGACGCCGCGGACCGCCGGCGGGGCCGGCTGCTGGCGAGCTCGCCGGCCGGCGCGGTGGTGGTGGCGGTCGACGAGGGGTCCGCCGAAGGGACGGTGGTCGCGAACCGCCCGAGCTACCTTTCGCCCGGCCGGGTCGACGGCGCGCAGTGGGAGGTCGAGGCCGGTCGCCTCCGCAACTACTGGTACACCGACGGGGGAGGGGCGTTCGAGACCGAGTTCTCGCGCGCGCCTCGCGGCCGGGAGACGGTCGGGCTGTTCGCCCTCGGACTGAATCCGGCATTACCCCCCGGAGTACCGCAGGCCGAGGACCAGGAGGCCGGGACGGTCACGCTGGCGATCGGAGGGAACACCCTCTACGGGGGACGGAATCGGTGCCGGTTCCTCTCGTGGATCACCGTCGGGGAGGCGACGGTCGCCGTGGATGGCGCGCCGCTCTGCGACCGCGGCAAGGTCCTCTAGAACGGGAGCGGGCCGGCGGGCCGGTCGGCGATTCTTCGACCGCCCCGCGTCCCGGGTCGCCCGTGACCTTCTCGGGGCGGGGTTGGTCGTCCGGTCGGGCCGGACGAAGAGGTCGGTCCGCATCGTCGAGACCGAAGCGTACGTACGGAACGACCCGGCGAGCCACGCCTTCCGGGGACCCACGACGCGGAACCGGTCGATGTTCTCCTTGCCGGGCACGCTCTACGTGTATCGGATCCACCAGGTCGTCTGCGCGAACCTGGTCGCTCGATGGGGAGAGGCGGTGCTGGTGCGGTCCGGCGCCGCTGTCGGCGTCCCCCCCGCGACCGCCTCGGGGCCCGGCCGGTTATGTCGGTATCTTGGGATCACGCACGCGGACGACGGGTCGGATGCCGTGGCCGGGGGTCGTGTCGAGGTTCGCCTTCCCAGGACGCCATCCCCTCCAGTGGTCGTCGGTCCCCGTATCGGTATCCGGAAGGCGGTCGACCGACCGCTCCGGTTCTATGTCGCCGGCGAACCGGCCGTCTCTCGTCCGCGTCCCGTCCAGCGGTCCACGAGGGCGGCCCAACGGCCGCGCTCCGGCGACTGAGGACGGGCTACCTACTTCAGCTTCTTCCAGTCGTACCCACGCCGTCGCGCGGTGTTGCCGAAGCCGCACGACGCGCAGACGTTCTTCTGGCGGTGGTACGAGTGGCGACCGCAGCGGCGGCAGATGATGTGAACGATCTTTCCTCCGCGGCGGGACGGTGTTCCCTTTCCCATGGTTCGCCTCCTTACGGTGAGATGTAGACGATCGAATCGCCGCGCACGAGCGTCAGCCCGGAGCGAGGTGTCACTTGGTCCTTCACGACCTCTTCGGCCTGAGAGAGGACCAGGTTCAAGTGCTGGTCGAACGCGTCCAGATTGCCCCGGAACGAGCGTCCGCCCTTCAGCTCCACCAGGACGCGCTTGTGGAGGCTCTGCTGCAGGGCATCGAGCGGCTTCATCGTTCGTCGCGAGGGAGCGGTGCAGACCGGGTGGGCTTTTTAACGGTTGGGGCCGACGACCGACCGGCGTGCCTTCCCCGTCCACCCCTCCAGAGTGGACACCACCGCGAGCGCCTCGGCCCGGGACGGACGCCGGGCCGCCCCCGCGCGGGAGAGAACCGCCTCGAGGTGACGCGCGAGGGAGACGGGTGCGGACCGCGCTCGGAGCTGGAAGAACCGGCCCGGGAGAACCTGGGGCAACACTTCCTCGAAGAGCATTCGCTCGAACCGGCCGACCGCCTCGTGCCGAGCCCGAAGTCGCCTCGGGTGGCGCTCCGCGTCCCGACGGGCGCGGGCGGCCCGCTCGCGGGCGGTCGTGTGGAGGTAGACCGTGAGGTCGGGGACCCCGAGGGCACCTCTCCGGACGAGCGACCGGGCACTCCGGACGAGGGTCCGGCCCACGGACGCCGGGGAGCCACCGATCGTGACGAGGCCGAGCGTGTACGTGACGGGACCGAGGAAACCGGTGTCGGCCAGCACGGTCTCCCCCTGCTCGCACAGCCGGCGCGCTTCCCGGTAGCGATGAGTCTCCTCTGCGAGCAGAGTCTCCTCGAGCCGCAAGAGCTCGAGAGAGGAGTCGAACTCGATCGACGGGGACGGGTCGAGGCGGTCGACGGCCTCGGAGAGGGGTCGCCAGCCGTATCGTCGCGCCGCGACGCGGACGAGCGTCGACTTTCCGGAGGCAGAGCCCCCCTCGAGCGCCACCAGCCGGCCCCGCATCTTCGCTTCTCCGCTCCGCCGTCGTAGTCCCTCGCCCGCGGAAAACCGTGCCGTCGTCATCACCGCCAGCTTTTCCCGAACCGAGAGCATCCCCGGTGCGGTGCCCGAGCCTTCCGAGCCTTCCGCAGCGCGACGGCGCATTCCGGCCCGGGTCCTCGAGGTGGACTCCCTGGCCGACGTCGCCCGAGAGGTGGCGCGGACCGAAAGCGACCCCGAGGGGGTGGCGATCATGACCCGGAAGGGTCGGATCTATCCGGTCCGGCTGGACGGGATCTCGCTCAAGGCGGCCCCGCTCCTCAAACAGGAGACGCTCTCGGTCGGGGCCGACTCGGCGCACGCCCGCGGGATCGCCGACCACTCGGTCGCGACGACCTCGGTCGTGATCCTGGCGACGTGGGGACAGTACCAGCGGCTCCTCCCGAAGCTCCGGCGCCAACCGTTCCGCCTCGCGGACGCGGCCGCCGAGATCGACCACGCCCTGAGGGCCTACGTCGCGCGCACCCCGCGGACGGTCCGCGGCCCGCACCGCTCGTTCCTCGTCGGGGACCGGCCCCAGGTCATGGGGGTCCTCAACGTCACTCCCGACTCGTTCTCGGATGGGGGCCTCCACATGGACCCGAAGGAGGCGGTCGCGCACGCCGAGCGCCTGGTCGACGAAGGGGCGGCGATGATCGACATCGGCGGGGAGTCGACCCGGCCGGGAGCGGCCCCTGTCTCTCCGGACGCGGAATGGGCTCGGGTCGGGCCGGTCCTCGCGGGACTTTCCGGTCGCCTACCGGTCCCGATCTCGATCGACACGCGGCACGCGGAGGTGGCCGCCAAGGCGGTCGACGCGGGGGCCGATGTCGTGAACGACATCGAGGGCCTCCGGTCCGAGGCGATGCGTCGGGTCGTCGCGAAGAGCGGGGCGGCCGTGATCGCGATGCACATGCGCGGAGACCCGACGACGATGCAGTCGAACCTGGTCTACGGCGACCTGCGCGGGGAGGTGTTCTCGTGGCTCGCGGCGTCGACGGAGCGGGCGATCGCGGAAGGGGTACCTGCCGACCGGATCCTCATCGACCCGGGCCTCGGGTTCGGAAAGTCCGCCGAACAGTCGCTCGAGCTCCTCCTGCACGTCGGGGAGTTCCGGAGCCTCGGATACCCGGTCGTGGTCGGAGCGTCGCGGAAATCGTTCCTCGGCTGGGTCCTCGGCATCGAGGCGCCGGGCCCTCGCCTTGAGGCGGGGATCGCCGCGGCCGTCGTCGCCGCGGAGCGGGGGGCGGCGATCGTCCGCACGCACGATGTGGGGCCGACCGTGCGAGCGCTCGAGGTCGTGCGGGCCGCGCGGGAGCTCGCGAACAGCGCACCGGCCGCGTCCGAGCTCGATGCGTCGGACCCGGACGCGCCCTAGGCTAGGCGTCGTCGGTCGGCGGAGGAGCGACCGGGCTCCCATCGTCCCGGACCTCGGTCTCGAAGACGAGCGAGCCCATGTAGTCGCACTTCTGGCAGTGGTACACCTGGCCGACGATCGACCCGGCGATCAGCGAGACCCTCACCGACCCGCACTTCGGGCAGAGGAGGACGGTCTTACCCTGTTTTGCCCGACGACGCATCGTCGTCCTCCGCGTCGTCATCGCCCTCGTCGTCCGGAGCGGGAGTGTCGGAGCCGTCCTCCTCGGGGGTCTCCTCCTCGTCGGAGGTCTCCTCGTCCGCCGGAGGCTCAGGAGACTCCGGGCCCGGCTCGGGGGAAGGCTTCGCGCCGGACCCGGCCGGTGCGCTCGTTTCGATCGGGGGCTCGAGGATGACGGCGTCGCGCACGGTATCGCCCTCGCCGAGGCGGATGACGCGTACGCCGAGAGTGTTCCGGGCCTGGGACCGGATCCCCTTCACGGCCATGCGGATCGTGATCCCGTGCTCGGTCGTGACGAGCGCCTCGCTCGCGTCCGTCGTCGGGAGGACGGCGACGACCGACCCGTTGCGACCGCCGGTCTTGATCGTCCGGACCCCCTTCGCGCCGCGGCGCGTGCGGCGGTAGTCCGCGGTCGGGCTCCTCTTACCGTAGCCGGTCGTCGTGAGCGAGAGCAGCATCGGGAACCGTTCGTCGACGGGCGCCATCGCCACCACCTTGTCGCCCTTCTCCTCGGAGAGCCGGACCCCGATCACCCCGTACGTCGCGCGGCCCATCGGCCGCACCTCGGTGAGCGGGAACCGCACGAGCTGGCCGGCGAGCGTCGCGAGGATGATCTCGGTCGCCTCGTTCTCCACGAGGACGACGTCGACGAGCTCGTCCCCCTCCTCGAGGAGGACCGCCTGGATGCCGTTCGTCCGGATGTTCTGGTACTCGTCGAGGTTCGTCCGCTTCACGATCCCCTTGCGCGTCGCGAAGACGAGCGAGCCCGCCGCGGCGATGTCCTTGAGCGGAAGCAGGGTCTGCACGCGCTCGCCGTCCTTGAGTTTCGGGAGGAGGTTGATCACCGCCTTCCCTTTCGAGTGGCGGCTCCCCTCGGGGAGCTCGTACGCCTTCAGCCGGTAGACGCGGCCGAGGTTGGTGAGGAACAGCACGTCGTCGTGCGTTCGCGTGACGAAGGTACGGATGACGAAATCCTCCTCCTTCGTCTCCATCTGGATCAGCCCTCGCCCTCCCCGGCGCTGGCGCCGGTACTGGTCGAGCGGGAGCCGCTTGACGTAGCCGTCCCGGGTGACCAGGACCACGACGTCCATGTCGGGGATCAGGTCCTCGAGGGTGCGCTCGGTGAACGCCGGGACGATGCGGGTCCGGCGCTCGTCCCCGAACCGCTTCTTGAGGTCGGTGAGCTCGTCCGCGATCAGCTGGTCGAGCAGCTTCGGGGAGGCGAGCACCGCCTTGAGCTGTTTCGCGAGGGCCTCCTTCTCCGCCTTCTCCTTCTCGACCGACTCGCGCTCGAGCGCGGTCAGACGCGCGAGCCGCATGTCGAGGATCGCCTTCGCCTGCTCGCTCGAGAGGAGGAACTTTCCCATCAGGTTCGTCTCGGCGACCTGGACGTCCTTCGAGCGGCGGATGATCCGGATCACCTCGTCGATGTGGTCGATCGCGGTGAGGAACCCCTCGAGAAGGTGGAGGCGCTCCTCGGTCTTCCGAAGGTCGAACTTCGTCCGGCGGGTGAGGATGGTCCGCCGGTGGTCGATGTGCAGCGCGAGCAGCTCGAGCAGCGAAAGGACCCTCGGGTGCCCTTCGACGAGACAGAGGTTGATCACGCCGAAGCTCGTCTCGAGCGGTGTGTGCTCGTACAGCCGGTTCAGGACGATCTCGGACGGAGCGTCGCGACGCAGCTCGAGCACGACGCTCGTCCCGTGGCGGTCCGATTCGTCCCTCAGGTCGGTGATCCCGTCGACCCGCTTTCCCTTGACAAGGTCGGCGATCAGCTGGAGAAGGTCGGCCTTGTTGACCTCGTACGGGATCTCGGTGAGGACGATCTCGTCCTTCCCCGCACGCTCGCGGATCTCCGCGGTCCCGCGCAGGTGGATCATGCCGCGGCCGGTCTCGTACGCCTCTCGGATCCCTTCCGTCGAGAGGTAGCCGCCCGTCGGGAAGTCCGGTCCCGGAACGACCTTCATCACGTCGTCGAGGGTCGCATCGGGGTGGGCGAGGAGCAGAAGGAGCGCGTCGACGACCTCCCCGAGGTTGTGGGGGGGCATGTTGGTCGCCATGCCGACCGCGATGCCGGCCGAGCCGTTGACGAGCAGATTGGGGACCTTCGAGGGCAACAGGAGCGGTTCCTTCAGGGTCCCGTCGAAGTTGTCGTTCCACTCCACCGTCTCCTTCTCGATATCGAGAAGGAGCTCCTCGGCGATCGCCGACAGCCGCGCCTCGGTGTACCGCATCGCGGCGGGGGAGTCGCCGTCGATCGAACCGAAGTTCCCCTGACCGTCGATGAGCGGGTAGCGCAGGCTGAACGGCTGCGCCATCCGAACGAGCGCATCGTACACGGCGAGGTCGCCGTGCGGGTGGTACTTCCCGAGCACCTCGCCGACCGTGCGCGCGCTCTTGCGGTACGCCCGGTCGTGGGTCGCCCCGGACTCCCACATCGACCAGAGGATGCGTCGGTGGACCGGCTTCAGGCCGTCACCGGCGAGCGGCAGAGCCCGCCCGACGATGACGCTCATCGCGTAATCGATGTACGAGCGGTGCATCTCCTGCTCGAGCGCGCGGTCGTGGACCCGGTCGATCGGCGCTTCCGGGACCTCGGTCGGCGGCGCGCTCATGGAGCGGACCCCTCGGTCGGACCGAGCTGCTCGGCGATGACCCGGTCGGCCGCCGCGAGGAACGTGTCGCGCGTCCCGTGCGGGATCGTCGCCCCGCTCGCCACGCGATGGCCTCCTCCTTCGCCGCCGACGCTCGCGGCCGCGACCCGGCAGGCCGCCGCGAGGTCGAGGCCCCGGTCGACCTGCCGGAGCAGTCCCCGGGAGCTCACCTTGGTCGGTCCCGGGTCGCCGCTCGAGAAGACGAACACCGGATGGTCGGGCGGAAGAAGGTAGTTCATCGCGAGACCGGCCTGAGTGCCCGCGAGGGTGGTCTCGGGGCTCTCGAACCACCGGAGGAATCGCAGCGAATTAACCCCGTCGTTCTCGACCCTCAGGAGCCCCCGGAGGATGCCCGCCCGCCACTCGCTCTCCGCCGTGCGGACCCGTTCCGCGGAACGGCCGTCGCCGAGGGCGTACGCGACCCCCACTCCCGGGACCCCCGCCCGACCGGCGGCGTTCTGAAGGTTCGCCACCTCCTCGGCGTCGAGCCCGAGCGACGGCACGAACCAGCGTTCCTGGTCGACGACGTTCGCCGACTCGGGGACCACGCCGGCCCGGGTCAACCGTTCCTTGAGGGCCGTGACGAGTCTTCGGCCCTCCGTATCGGTGAGCTTGGCGGGCGAGCGGGCCGGGTCGAGTCCCAGCTCGTTCAGGAACGGCCCGACCGCCTCGCGGCGGCCGGAGAGCCCCCGGACGAACGGGTCGATGCTGTTCGTGAGCGCGTCGCCGAGGCTCGGACCGAACAGCGCGACCCCGGGCCGGCGCACGATGTGCGACCGGCGCACGGCCTCGTCGACGAGCAGCGCGTTGAGGCCGCGGAACCCGCCGATGTGCTGGCGGTCGGCGATCGCCCCGGAGAGTCCCCACGGGGCGTTGTCCCAGTTCACCGGGTCGAGGAAGACGGTGTAGAGCCACGTGAGCGTCGAGGCGCACAGCTCGTTCATCCCGTCGACGCCCCAGTCGAGAGGGTTCACGAACGCGACGTGCGGGGGAAGGGCCGGAGGGTTCGGCACCCCCGGGTACTTGTGGTGGTCGAGGACGACCACGGGCTGACGGTGCTCGGCGAACAGGTCGAGCCAGCTCGCGCCCGTATCGACCACGAGCACCGGGCCCGCGGTCGCGCCGAGGAGAGCGGAGACCCGGTCCCGCTCGACGCCCGTGAGCGCGGTCGCCTGAGCCGGGTAGCCGAGGCGCTGGAGCGCGCGGAGGGCACAGGAAGCGGCCGCGATCCCGTCCCCGTCATAGTGGTAGATCACCCGCCAACGCTGAGGGTGGGCGAGGAGGACAGAGCGGGCGCGCTCGAACTCGTAAGTGTAGCGAGGGTCAGCGACGAGTCCGTCCGGACCCGAGGGCATCACTCCACCTGGAGCGCCGCCGCGGCGGCCGTGTACCGCCACGATTCGGGGATCCGCTTGCGCTGCCGGTAGTAGCGGGCCAGGCGGCGGATGCGGGACTCCATCAGCGTGAGGCCCCGGCGGTTCGAGAGGTCCTTCGGGTGCGACTCGAGGTGCCGCTGAAGGTGGACGACCCGCTTCAGGAGCGCCTGGAGGTCGTCCGGGATCTCGGAAGGGACGCCGGCCTCCTTGAGGAGCACCCCGAGTCGCTTTCCCGTGACCGCCCGCGCCGAGGGAACGCCAAAGCCGTCGCGCAGGTTCATCCCGACCTGCGCCGCGGAGATGCCCGCCTTCGACTGCTGGACCGCCTGGGCGACCAGCTCCTCTTCGGTCACGGTGACCCACGCCGGCTTCGTGAGGGGGTACGGCCGGTGCGACCCGGCGCGCCCTTTGTGCCCGGAGTGGATCCGCGACATGGGTTCGCGGGGACACTCGTCCGCTACTTAACGGTTGGTGCGTTCGGCCATTCTACCGAGGGTAAACCGGACGTCCGCGCGGTCAGCGGATGCGGTCGATCTGCTTCGAACTTTCGATGAGGAACCGCTTCCCCTCGGTCGTGATGCGGTACGCCGCGGGGGCGAGGCCACGGGACGGGGACGCCCCGGGACCGCCGGCCTGTACGTTGACCATCCCGTTGCGGACAAGGAGCCCGAGCACGAGGGGCACCTTCACCTGGTCGAGCTTGATCGCCCAGAAGTCGGAGAGGAGCCTCTCGATCTCCCGAAGCTCGAGCGTCTGGCGATGCTCGTGGCCCTCGTGCATCGACTCGACCCGGTTGAGCTGCTGCAGGACGGCGATCAGCGTGGCCCGTACCGGGTCGGGTTTCGCTTCCGCGGACGCCATCCGGGCAAGTCTACGCGGGCCTCGGGTACTTAAACTGCGCCGCTTCGGCGCGGTGCACGTCGCCGATTACTCGACGCGGCCCGTGCGGCGGAGCCGCGAGATGAGGAACGCCTTCCCCTGGGTCGTGATCGCGTAGCGCGTCGCGACGACCCGTCCCCGCTCCCACGAGTACGCGGGGTCCTCCAGGCAGCGGGCCAGTCCGTTCCCGACGAGCACGGTGACGGCCCTCTCGACGTCGGGGCACGTGACCATGGGAAGCGGCCCACGACCGAGGATGTGATGGAGCTCGTCGACCTCGAGACCCGAATCGGTCCCGGCCTCGTTTTCGGAACGGTTCAGCTGCTTCAGGACCTCAACGAGCTCGTCACCGAGCTCCGCGGCCGCTTCGAGCGGAGAGAGCGCCATCGCGCCCAACGTTTCGTAGGAGGGGGCATTTGAACGTATCCTTCCAGCAGAGGAGCGGGCTTTTAGGTGCGCACGGCAGGTACCCTTTCGCCCATGGCATGCACGTGCCGAAACCCGGCCCGATGTCCGATCTGCAACACGCCCGTGCGGGTTCCGCTGACGAACCTTGAGAGCTCGGCGGGGGCCGCGATCCTCGTGGAGAAGTTCGCTCGCCGGGACACCTCGTCGTCGCGCGAGGGGCTCCGTGGCCTGATCCAGGGATGGGCGAGCTGTCCGTCGTGCGGGCACACCATCTCGTTCGAGCACTCTCGGCAGTGCTTCGCGTCGGCGCTCAGCTCCGCCGGTGTCCCGATGGCCGAGCGTGAAGCGATCCTCTCCAAGATCACGTTCCCCGAGGGCTGACGGGGACGCGCATGCCCGAGCCGGACGAGTTCGTCGTCACGCCGTACGAGGTACGCGGCCACATCGACTACGCCCGGCTGCGGGAGCTGTTCGGCACCCAGGAGCTGACGCCCGAGCTGCTCGCGAAGGTCCACCACATCGCGGGTGGCGACCTCCACCCGCTCCTGTCCCGAGGGATCTACTACTCGCACCGGGACCTCGCCGCGCTCCTCGACGGGTTCGCGAACGGGAAGCCGTTCTTCCTCTACTCTGGGCGCGGGCCCTCCGGACCGCTCCACACGTCGCACCTTGTCCCGTTCGACCTCTGTCAGTGGTTCCAGCGCCGGCTCGGGGTCCCGATGTATATCCAGATCACGGACGACGAGAAGTTCTGGGCCCGGGCGGGGCTCACCCGGGAGGAGACCGCCCACTGGGGGCTCGAGAACCTCTACGACATCCTCGCCCTCGGCTTCGACCCGAAGCGCACGCGCGTCTTCTTCGACTCCCGTTCGATCTCGGCGCTCTACCCGCTCGCGATCCGCGTCGCGCGGAAGATCCCGTACTCGACCGTGAAGGCGGTCTTCGGGTTCGAGCCGAGCACCAACATCGGCCTCGTCTTCTACACCGCCCTTCAGACGGTCCCGTGCTTCTGGCCGTCCTGGGCGGAGGGCCGGTCGGTCCCCTGCCTCATCCCGTGCGGGATCGACCAGGACCCGCACTTTCGGGTCACGCGCGACATCGCCGAGGGGCTCGGCTACCCAAAGCCGGCCCTCCTCCACAGCCAGATGATCCCGGGCCTGCTGGGCGAGGCGGCGATGTCCACCTCCGGGGACCGGCCCGACAACGCCCTCTTCCTGAACGACCCTCCCGAGGCCGTCGACCGGAAGGTCCGCAACGCGTTCACGGGGGGTCGCGCGACCGTCGAGGAGCAACGCCGGCTCGGCGCCACCCCCGAGGTCTGCTCGGTCTGGGCGCTTTGGCGGACCCGGTTCGCCGAGTCGGACGAGAAGTTCCAGGAGGTCACCGCCGGGTGCCGCTCGGGCGCACTCCTTTGTGGGGAGTGCAAGGGCCAGCTGCTCGAGCGTGTCCACGCCTTCTACCGGCACCACGCCGAGGCCCGCGAGAAGGTCAAGGGGTGGGCCGAGTCGACGATCGTGACGTCGGCCCCGAAGGCCCTGTAGTCCGGCACGCCCGTTCGCGGCGTTCGGTAACCTTGGGAAACTACAGGATCTCCGGCCGGGGGAACCGTCGGCGGGGCGTCTCGGGGGGCTGGCGAGGGTCGCTCGGGCCGGGCGCTTCGGCGCCTTCCTCCGCCCCCTCCTGTACCGCGGTGATCAGCCGGAGCATCGGCCGGAACAGTGAGCGTCGAGCCCGCTCGGGGTCGAGCGTGTAGGCCCGCTCGTAGGCGGCGATCGCCTCCTCCTCGTCCCCGAGGCTCAGGAGCGAGAGGGCGAGGTCGAGCCAGCTCTTCGCCTCGCGGGCCCCTTCCCGCTCGCCGGTCTCCTCGAGGTGGTCGTCGGCGGGGGGACGGGAGGTGGAGCTCGGCCGGACCGGTGGCGCTGAGTTCGAAGGAGGGGTCGGGGGCTCGTGGGTCTCGGTCGGCAGGGGTGCCTCCCGCGAGAGGACGAGCGCCCGTTCGAACGCCACCGAGGCGGCCGGCTCGTCACCGGACTCGGCCAGGGCGACCCCGAGCCGGTGCCACGCGACCATGTCGTCCGGGGCGAGCGCGACCGCTCTCTGGTAGGCCATCGCCGCGGAGCTCCACTCGTCCCGCAGGGAGCGGGCCACGCCGAGGTGGAACCACGCCTCCGCGTTCTCCGGAGTAAGGGCGATCGCACGGCTCAGGGCCCCTTCGGCCTCCGCCGCCTCCCCGAGGTGCGCGAGGGAGATCCCGAGGTACGCCCACGCACGGCTGTCCGCGGGGCTTTCCCGGACGACGTCCCGGAACGCCGCGACGGCGCTCTCGTACTCGTGCCGCAGGAAGTAGTGAACGGCGATGTCGAAGCGGTGGGTCACACCCGGTACCCGAGCGCCGAACACGGCGGAGGCGGAAAAGCCTGCCGTCCGGACGGCAGCACCGACCCCGGATCGGTTTCCGAGCGACGCCGGCGCACGGCGGCGGCTTTATATCCTACTCCCGGAGTCAGTCGTCCGAGGAATTCCGAAGCCATCCCGACCCGAGCGTCCCGCCCGTCCTATTTCTGCGACGAGTGTTCGCGCGAGAAGCGGTGCGCCAGGGCTCCTCGAAACAGAGAACGCGAAAGAAGAGGCGACCCGAAATGGTAGACAAACCCCTGACAAAAGTGCGAGACCTGACGCCGAACTCGAAGCAAGTGAACGTCCTAGCCAAAGTGGTCAACGTGGGCGAGCCCAAGGAAGTCATGGGCAAGTTCGGCGACCCGAGGAAGGTCTGTGAGGCGGTCGTCGGCGACGACACGGCCACGATCATCCTTTCGCTGTGGAACGAGCAGATCGGATCCATCGCGAAGGACGAGGTCATCCTCGTCGACAACGGCTACGTTTCCCTCGTGCGCGGCCACATGCGCCTGAACGTGGGCCGGTACGGGAACCTGTCGAAGTCCACGGAGGCGATTGCCGAGGTCAACTCGACGCTCGACATGAGCCAACAGGAGTTCGAGAGCGAGCGCCGCTCCTTCGGTGGCGGCGGTGGCTACCGTGACCGCGGCGGAGGCGGCGGTGGCGGTGGATACGGCGGCGGCCGCTACGGTGGCGGCGGCGGTGGCGGTGGTGGGGGCGGAGGGCGCGAGCGCTCCGACTCCTACAAGCGCTACTGAGCGGGCGCGACGCATCGGCCGAAATCCGGTCGTCCCCCCGAACCCCTTCCCCCGCCCTCCGGGCGGGGGCCCTTCTCGGGTTTTGTTTAAGTAGGTCCGCCCGCTGTTAGCTCGACCACCATGCCCGATGATGCCCACGAGCTGACGCTTTACGTCCAGTCGAAGAGAGCCGTCACGTCGTTCTTCCGTCCCGGCCCCTCTTCGTCGCCGGAGTCCGTGCTGGCCGGCGTTTCGCCATCCAGCCCGGCGACGGGCGATGCGGTCGTCGATCAGACGGTCCTGTTCCTCTCGGACGACCAGGCCCGTTGCCAGGCGCTCGTGGAGGAGACCGCCGTCCAGCGCGGCTACCGCCTCCGCGTGATCGACATCGAGCGCGTCGGGCGCATCGAGCGCCTCGTCGCCGAGCACCTGCGCGGCGTCCAGAAGTTCCCCGTGCTCATCTCGCCGCTCGGCCGACGCCTCGAGGGCGTCGAGGCGTTCACCGAGGACGAGCTCGCGGCGATCATGCCGGCCGACCTGAAGAGCGTCCGGGCGTTCTCCTACCTCAAGGTCCGCGGCGGAGACCTCGACAAGATCAAGCGCCTGCTTGAGACGCTCGCTGAGGTGAAGGAGCTGCACTTCCTCACGGGCGACTGGGATATCCTGGTCGTGCTCGATTTCCAGCCGACCACCGCGAACAAGCGACGCGTCCTTGACTTCGTGACCGAACGGATCCGGGGGATCCCCGAGGTCATCGACACGTCGACGATCATCCCCGAGTACTCGCTGACGAAGTTCCCGCTGTAGGGAAAGCGTCGCGACCGCCCTACTTCCGCTTCCCGCGCCGCGGGCGAGGACGCTTTCGACGTGGGGTCACCGGTAGCGCCGCCGGCCGATCCCCCGTCGCGCTCCCCGGCTCGGCCGTCCCGTAGAGCGGGTCCCCGGTGAGGGGATGCTCCTCGAGCCACGCGACCCCCTCGACGTACTCCGCGAACGCTTCCAGGCTGGTGAAGAGGGGAATCCCGAGCTCGACCGCCCGGCGTCGGAGGATGTACTCGTCCTCGAGCATCCGCTCGAACTTCTCCTGGGTGAGGGAGAGCGGGACGTTCAGGAGGAGGTCGATCCCGCCGCCGTCCAGCGCCTCGAGCACGTTCGGGTGACGCTCGGGCTCCGAGACCTTGTGGAGGACCCGGACCCCGCGGACGCTGCGCGCGGTGAGGAACGCCTGCGTGTCCTCGGTCGCGGTGATCCCGAGGCCGAGCGAGCGCAGCCGGACCGCCGTGGGGAGGAGCTGCTCCTTGAGGACGGGGCCCCCGACCGAGAGAAAGACGGTCCCCCGGCGCGGAACGAGCTTGACCCCGGTCGCCACGAGCGCCTTCACGAGCGCGTCCGAGAACGTCGGCCCGAAGCAGGCGACCTCCCCGGTCGACTGCATCTCGACGCCGAGCAAAGGGTCGGAGCCCGTCAGCTGCAGGAAGGAGAACTGGGGTACCTTCACTCCCCAGCGGTTCGGGGGCAGCGGGGCGACCCCCTCCTTCGAAAGGGGCTTTCCGAGCATCGCACGGGCGGCCTCCCGCAGGAGGGGCATCCCGGTCGCCTTCGTGAGGAACGGGAGCGACCGGCTCGCCCGGAGGTTGAGCTCGATCACCTGGTAGCCGTGGTCCTTCACGAGGAACTGGATGTTGAACGGCCCGCGGATGCGCAGGTTCCGGGCGAGGGCGCTCGCGGCCGAGAGGAGCTCCGCTTGGACCTCGGACGACGTGTGGCGCGGCGGCAGGCAGAAGATCGCGTCACCGGAATGGACCCCGGCCCGTTCGACGTGTTCGAGGATGCCGCCGACGAGCACGCGCTGCCCGTCCGAGATCCCGTCGAGTTCGAGCTCGTCCGCCCCTTCGACGAACTTCGTGATCACCACCGGGTGCTCCGGGGAGACCCGGGCCGCCTCAGAGAGGAACCGGCCGAGGTCGTTGCGGCCGGAGATCACCCGCATCGCCTGTCCGCTCAGCACGTAGGACGGCCGGACGAGGACCGGGTAGCCGACCTCGTCCGCGAACGAGCTCGCCTCGTCGACCGTCGTGAACGCACGCCACGCGGGCTGCGGGATGTGCAGCTTCTCGAGCAGCCGGGCGAACTGCGCCCGGTTCTCCGCCGTGTCGATCGACTCGGAGGCCGTCCCGAGGATCGGGATGCCGCACATGTGGAGGAGCGGTGTGAGGTTCTGGGCGAGCTGGCTCCCGACGCAAGTGACGACCCCGTCGAACGACTCGAAGTCCTGGATGTCGCGGACCCGTTCGAGCGTGATCTCCTCGAAGTAGAGCCGGTCCGAGCGGTCGTAGTCGGTCGAGACGGTCTCGGGGTTCGAGTTGAGGACGGCGACCCCGGGCACGCCCTCCGCCTTCAACCCGTCCACGAGGTTCATCGTCGACCAATCGAACTCGACGCTCGAACCGATCCGGTACGGCCCGGCGCCGATCACGAGCACGGAGCCCTTCGTCATCGGGCGCACATCGTCGGCGTCGGCGCGGTAGGTCAGGTAGAGGTAGTTGGTGCGCGCGGGCCACTCGCCGGCCAGTGTGTCGATCATCCGGACGCGCGGACGGATGCCGGCCGCGAGACGGCGTCGGCGCACCTCCTCCTCATCGAGCCGGGCGGCGCGCGCGATCGCGCGGTCGGAGAGGCCGAGCTCCTTCGCTCGGCGGACCAGGGGCTCGGATAGCCCCGAGCCACCGGCCGCCGCGACCGCCCGGTCGATCGCCTCGACCTCCCCGAGCGCATCGACGAACCACCGGTCGATGACGGCAAGGCGGCTCACCTCCTCCGCCGAGATCCCGGCGCGCAGCGCTTCGAGGACGTGGAACAGGATGTCCGGGGTCGGAGTGGTGAGGCCGGCGACGATCTCTTCCCGCGGTCGCGGCTCCGCGGGGGGCACGAGGTCCGCCCGGGGGTCCCCCATGCGGACCGCCTTCTCCATCGCCTCGGGGAACGACGCACCGATCCCCATCACCTCCCCGACCGACTTCATCGCCGGCCCGAGCCGTCGGTCGGCCCGCTCGAACTTGGCGAGGTCCCAGCGGGGCAGCTTCACGACGACGTAGTCGAGCGCCGGTTCGAACGCGGCGGTCGTGACGCCGGTGATCCGGTTCTTCAGCTCGGGGAGGGAGTAGCCGAGGGCGAGCTTCGCGGCGACGTAGGCGAGCGGGTAGCCGGTCGCCTTGCTCGCGAGCGCGCTCGACCGGGAAAGACGCGCGTTCACCTCGATCGCGTAGTACTCCTCGCTGTTCGGGTCGAGGCAGAACTGGATGTTGCACTCCCCCACGATCCCGCACGCGTCGGCGGCCCGGAGCGCCGCCTGCCGGAGCATCTGGTACTCGAAATCGGTGAGCGTCTGGCTCGGCGCGATCACCACGTTGTCCCCGGTGTGCACGCGCATTCCGAGGACGTTCTCCATGTTGCAGACGGTGAGCGTGTTGCCCCGGAGGTCCCGGACGACCTCGTACTCGAGCTGCTTGAACTCCCCGACGTACCGCTCGAGGAGCACCTGCCCGACCGGGCTCGCACGGACACCGCGAGCGACGACGTCGCGCAGCTCCTCGCGCGTCCGAGCCACCCCTCCGCCGCGGCCGCCGAGAGTGAACGCGACGCGGACCATCACGGGGTAGCCGAGCACGTCGGCCGCGTCGAACGCCTCGTCGACGGAATAGACCGCCCGGCTGGGGAGGGTCGGAACGTGCGCTTTCGACATCACGCGGACGAACTTCGCACGGTCCTCGGTCGCCCGGATCCCGGCGAGAGGGGTTCCGAGCACCCGGGTCGAGGTCCTCTTCAGGATCCCTTGGTCGGAGAGCTGGACGCCGCAGTTGAGCGCCGTCTGTCCGCCGAACGAGAGCAGGATCCCCTCCGGGCGCTCGCTCGCAAGGATCGGCGCCACGAACTCGGGCGTGAGCGGTTGGAAGTACACGCGCCCGCGCTTCGGAGGGTCGGTCTGGAGCGTCGCGATGTTCGGGTTGATGATGACGGCGTAGACGCCCTCCTCGTCGAGGGCCTTGAGGCACTGGCTTCCCGAGTAGTCGAACTCGCCCGCCTCGCCGATCTTGAGCGCGCCGCTCCCGAGGAGGACGACCTTGGACGGCAGGGAGGGGCTCATGCGCGACGCCTCACCTTCCCGACGAACCGGTCGAAGACGAATCCGGCCTCCTGGGGGCCGGGGTGGCCCTCGGGGTGCCCCTGGAGGGCGAGTACCCGACCGGCCCCGTCCCGGAGCCCCTCGAGGGTCCCGTCGTCGGGGTTCGTCGCCCACGCGTCCAGGCCGGTGCCGTGGAGCGACCGAGCGTCGACCGCGTAGCCGTGGTTCTCGCTGACGATGATCGCTCGCCCGTCCTCGAAGCAGACCGTCTTGTTCTGCCCGCGGTGGCCGTACTTGAGCTTGAACGTCGTGGCGCCCCGCGCGAGGGCGATCAGCTGGTGCCCAAGGCAGATGCCGAGGGTCGGTAGCGCGCGGGTCGACGGGCGACGGAGCTCGGCGACGGTAGCGCCGAGCTCCGCGGGGTCCCCGGGGCCGTTCCCGACGACGAGGCCGACCACCCGACGGCCCTCGAACCGGGCCGGGACCGTCGCATCGTACGGGAGGCGGAGGACGCTCATCCCCCGGTCGAGCAGCGCGCGCAGGATGCTCGCCTTGACGCCGCAGTCGAGCACCGCCACGAGGGGGCCTTTCGAGGGGCCGAGGAGCTTCGGCCGCTTCGGGGCGACCTCTGCCATGTAGTTCTCTTCGGCGTACGCCGGGGCGTTCGCGATCGACCGCGCGAGCTCCTCGTCCGACGGCACCTCGTCGGCCCCTCCGACGTGGAGAACCCCGCGAAGCACTCCGCCCGAACGCAGGTGCTGGGTCAGCCGCCGGGTGTCGACCCCACGGACCGCCGGGACCCCTTCTTCGAGGAGCCAGTCGTCGAGCGACCGAGCGCTCGACCAGTGGCTCGGCCCGGCGGTGCCCCGCATCACGACCCCGCGGACCTGGACCTCCTCGCTCTCGAGCACCGGGAGTCCCCAGCCGTCGCGCGCGCCGGCCCCTGGCACCCCGTAGTTCCCGAGGAGCGGGTAGGTGAACGTGAGCAGTTGACCGCGGAACGAAGGGTCGGTGAGCGATTCGGGGTACCCGACCATCCCGGTCGTGAAGACCACCTCGCCGACGTGGCGGGACGGCGCGCCGAACCCCTCTCCCTCGAACCGTGTCCCGTCCTCGAGAAAAAGGGTCCCCCGGAGAGAGTCCTTGCCGGGGCGATTCGGCACGGGCGGTGACAACCCGGGCGCCCCGAGGATACGATTCGGCCTTAACGCTTACCCTTCCCCGGACGCGAAATCCGCGCGACCGCGACCCCGCGGGGCCGGCGAGCCATCAAATCCCCGGACCGGCTGCTCGCGGTCGCGATGCCCGGATTCCCTCGCCTTCAGGAGCGCTACGACATCATCGTCGTCGGCGGGGGCCACGCCGGCCTCCAAGCGGCGGTGAAGGCCGCCCTCCTCCAGCATACGACCGCCCTTCTCGACCGGGGCCCGAAGTACTCGCGTTCGTACTATGCCCCGCATATGATGAACGTCCCGGGGTTCCCGGACGGTGTCTCGGGCCACCACCTGCTCGACCAGCAGATCGCCGCGGTCCGGAAGTTCGAGGACAAGGTCGGCTACTTCACTCCGGCCGCGGTGACCTCGGTCGAGAGGGGGCCGGACGACTTCGTCGTGACGTTCGAATGGCTGAAGCGGACGCACGTGACGCGGGGCCGGGCCGTGGTTCTCGCGATGGGCGTCGTCGACCGGATCCCGGTCGTCGGCGGCAAGATCGACACGATATTCCCCTGGGCGAACCAGGCGATCGTCGACTTCTGCCTCGTCTGCGATGGTTGGGACCTCGTCGATCGGTCGGTCGCGGTGCTGGGCCATGACGCGTTCGCGGCGCGTACCGCGCTCGACATCCTCTCGTTCCGGCCGAAGTCGGTCGAACTGCTGACCCACGGCCGCCCGCTGCTCGACGGAGTGCCCGAGCCCGACCGGTCCACCCTCGCGGCCGCTCTCATCGAGCACGGGATCCCGCACCTCACCTCCGAGATGGTCGGCTTCGACGGCATCCGGGAAAAGCAGTTCGTCGTCCGGTTCGCGGACGGGACGCACCGGACCTACGACCGAGGGTTCAGCGGCCTTGGCTGGTACGACATGCACCAGACGATCCCGCGCTCGCTCGGTTGCCGGTTCGACGCGGACGGGTATGTCGTCACGGACGACGACTGCCGCGCCCTGTCGGAAGCGACCGGTGAGCCGATCCCCGGCCTCTACTGCGTCGGGGACCAACGCAACGGTTGGAACCAGATCCCCGAGGCGTGGGCGACCGCCGAACGGGCGGTCGTTCACGCGTGGGCGTCGTACCTCTAGCCGCGTGTCAGCCGACGAGCGGCGACGGGGAGGCGATCGTGAGGTGGTGCAACAGCTCCGGAAGGTCCTTCGCGATCGCGGAGGCTCCCGCGGCGAGGAACCGGTCCTCGCTCATCGTCGAGTGGGTCGCCTCGGCCTCGCTCGGGTCGGGCATCAGCGCATAGAAGCGCACGCGCGCGCGTCGGGCGCACTCCGCGTCGAGCAGATGGTCCCCGATGTAGAGCGCCCGGTCGATCGGGACCTCCATCTCCTTGAGGAGCAACAGGAGCGCCTCGGGGGACGGTTTCGCCGGCCCGGCCGAGCTCCGGCTCCGCAGGTAGGTGAAGTACGGCGCGAGCTGTGTTCGGAGGAGCGATTGACGGGCGAACGTCTCCGAGCTTCGAGTGAGCAGCCCGAGCCGGAACCCGCGGTCGGAGAGCGTCTTGAGAAGCTCGACGGCACCGGGGCGCGGTACCGTCCTCGGCAGCGCCTCCAGCTCGATCGTGTCGATGCTCTTCTGGTAGTCCGCCTCGAATCGGTAGAGGACCCCGTCGGGTACGCCCGCGTTCCGCATCTCCTCCCGGGCGGCCTCGACGATGCGGTGGATCGGTTCCGTCACCGAGAGATGGCCCGGCATCACGCCGTACCGTTCGGCGATCCGGATCACCTCGGAGCGCATCCTCCCGAAGTCGTGGTGGGAGAGCACGAGCGTTCCATCGAGGTCGAAGACGACCCCGAGCAGCGGCTCCAAGAACTTCGGCTGGGAACCTGGGGGTGGCATTTCCCCTCCGTGACCGCTGCGAAGACGCGTGGCGCGATACGTTAATTGTTTGCCTCGAGGAGAACAGCCGGCGCGGCCGGTCAGGGGCTCAGGTGGTAGGCGAGCCCGTACCAGCTGCCCTGTTCCTTATCGAAGGTCGTGCCGCACTGGAAGCAGAAGAAGACCCGGAACGGGGGTTCCTTCGGTTCGACCTCCATGACTCCGCCGCAGATCGGGCAGCAGAGCTTACGGCCGACCTCGGGAAACCCATGCCAGGAGTCGCGCTTGCGGTCGTAGACGACCCCGTCGTTCCCGCAGACGAACATCGGGAACGGGACGTTCGGGGAGGTCGGTCCGCTCATCACCCGGCCGCAGACGGGGCAGAACATTCGAACCCGGTACCGTCGCTCGGGTCGGAAAAACTTACCGCGCGCTAGGCGGCTCCCCGCGGTCGCTCGAGCGTGACGATCGATTCGCGCAGCTCGAAGCTCCGGCGCTGGCCGCTCCGGCGGCGACGAGCGACCTCGACCGAGGCGATTCTGAAGCCGCGCTCGGCCCCGAGGCGGGCAAGCAGGAGGTCTCCGGGGACGTACGCCCCGGCGAGCAGGGAATCCCCGACGACCACGACGAACCGTCCTCCCGGGACGAGGGCGCGGTAGACTCCGTCCAGTACAGGACGCAGGTCGGAGAAGTAGCGGTGGACGACCGCGTGCATATCGTCGCGGCGATACGACCCCTTCCGGGCAAGGTTCTCCCGGATGCGCGAAAGCACCTCCGAAAGCCAGGGGTCGGAGACCCGGCTCGTGTCGAGGTAGGCGGCCGCCTCGCGTCGGGGAAGGTTGTCGCACGCCACCTGCGCCCGACGGATCGCCGCGAGGTCGGCGTACGAATGCGCGTACCCCAGCCACGCGAGGTCGACCTTGTAGTTCATCACGTAGTCCATCCCGTTCACGTACGGCGGGCTCGTGACCGCGAGCGCGACCGACCGAGCCCGCCAGCCACCGTGTCTCGCGTCCCGCGTCGTCACCTCCGCCGGGGGGCCCCAGCGGACCCGGTCCGCCTGCAAAGTGCCGAGGTCAACGACCATCTCGTCGACCGCGGTGCGGAACCGCTCCATCGGCGAGACCGCGGGCTCCTCCCGCGCCCTTCCGTAGCCGAGGCACGGGGACCGGTGGAGGCGGCTCGACGGGATGAGGATTCGACCGAAGGCGAGTCGCAGCGCCTCCGAGAGCGGGTCGACCTCTCGAGGGAGCGCATCGCGAAGTCGGGTGAGGTCCCGGAGCGCCGCCGAGGAGAACTGACGACGCGTCTCGCGAAGGAACGGCAGGCTCCCCACGGGGCGCCGCGCCGCCCGGCGGAGGACCCGCTCGGCCGCGGACGGGAGAGCTCGGGGGTCGAGTTCGAAGTGCGTCTTCACCCGGGCCGCGAGCGCCGCGGGGCCGAGAAGCTCCGTACCTACGGCGTGAGCGCCGGCGCGCCGTGCCTCGACGAGCGTGGTCCCGCTGCCGGCGAACGGGTCGAGGACGGTGGCGCGGTATGGAAGGTCGGCCTGGGCGATCACGCCCGCGACGAACTCGGCCGAGTACCCTTGGACGTACGGCCACCATCGGTGAACGGGAAGCGACTCGTTCGAGCGGAACGTGATCGGCCCGCGGTAGCGACCGAGGGTGACCCCGTTCTCCTTCTCGAACCGTTCCGCGAACTGCTGGGGGTCGACGAAGTCGTGGCGCTCGGCCAGCCGCTCGTAGTCCCGCAGGACGAACAGCCCTCGGCCCATCCGCAGCACGTCGCCCCGGCTCCGCATTGCGTCGAGGACGGTGGCCACGCGGTCGGCGCGGTCGTCGAGGCGAGAGGCGATCTGACGGACCGTGGCCCCGATCGCCCCGGTCTCCCCGAGGACCTCCCGTACCGCCCCCGCGAGGCTCTCGTGGTCCGAACCGGCCATCGCCGCCGGAGGACGCCACGAGGTCATAACGGCACGACCGCGGTTCAGCGACGAGAGACGGAAGGACGGGTCGCCGGGGTCTCCGGAAGGCGAACGGCCGTGTCGAGGGATCCGAGGATCTGTTTTCGTCTTCGCCGTCGGTCGTCCCGGAGTTGCTCGGCCCAGTCGGTCTTCCGGACGTCGTCGTCCAGCCCGACGAGGATCATGTCAAGGTCGTGGAGGTCCCCGAGGTCCTTCTGGAGCCGGGCGAGAGAGCTCGGGAACGCGCGCTCGTGCTCCGGGTCGAGCACGACCGCGAGGTCGGAGAATTGGCGGGCCCGACGGATTCGTATCCGCAGTCGGTGCAGACGTTCCATGGTCGGACGGCGAACCGCTTTGCGATGGGCCGCCGCCAGCTTCTGGTGAGTGCGGTCGTGGGCGGCTCGCACGGCCCGACGACTGTCCCGGAACGAACCCGAGCGGGGAAGGCTCCGGAGCCGCTCGGCGACGTCGTCGAGGAGCCGTGCCTGGCGCTCAGAGCGGAGGAAGGCGCGCAGGAGCTCCCGTCCCGTCCGGGCATCGTCCTGTACCCTCTTTCGGTACTGTTCGACCCGCTCGGTGTCCCGACGGGACGCCGACGCCCGGTCGAACCGCTGGAGGAGGGCGAGCGCGATGTCCCGGTCGCGGATCCGTCCAACGAGACGCGAAAGGCGCTTCACGCGGACGTCCAGCGGGTGGAGGAGCTCGCGCTCCGCGCCGGGGAGCAGCGCTTCCCAAAGGGCGAGGCCGGTCCGCAACTTGCGCATCTGACGATGGAGGCGATGAAGGCTCTCCGGGGACGGGTGAGGGGCGGCGACCACGAAGTCGACCGCCTTCGTGACATCCTCGAGGATCCGCGCGATTTCGCGTGCGACGAGCTCGGGACGGATGGCGCCGTTGCGCTCGCTCGGGGCCATCCGGAACCCTCGGCCGGGCAGACCAAGTCCCCCACCTAAACCATTCGGAAGGGGCGGTCCCTAAGCCGGATTTCACCCGAGCCCTCATAGAGACGTACGTCTCTCGTCTCCTCATGCACCGGGCCCGTCTCGCTGACCTCGAGCGAGACGGTCGTCCGGCCCGCTCGGAGTCGACCATCGGCGTGATGGACATCGGCTCGAACACGGCCCGGTGCGTTGTGTTCGACGCCTCGACGGCGGGTACGGTGCGACCGGTCTACGAAACGAAGGACGCGCCTCGCCTCGGCTCCGGGACCGGGGCCGATGGGAGCCTCTCTCCCGAGGCGATGGTGCGCGGCGTCACGACCGTCCGCCGTTTCGCGCGCACGCTGCGGGCGTTCAAGGTGCCGAAGACGCTCGCCGTGGCGACGAGCGCTGTCCGGGACGCTCCGAACGGCCCCGACTTCGTCCGGGACGTCGCACGGGCGACCGGGGTGACGCTCCGAACGATCTCGGGAACCGAGGAAGCGCGGTACGCCTACCTCGGGCTCGCGAGCGCCTGGGAGCTCTCAAACGACCTCGTCTGCGACCTGGGCGGTGGGTCGCTCCAGATCGCGGAGGTGCGTGACGGAGCGCTCCGCAACTCCGTGAGCCTTCCCCTCGGAGCCTTGCGGCTCTCCCAGCGGTTCTTCGACCACGACCCTCCGAAGCGCCGGGAGTACGACGCGCTGCGCGAGCACGTGCAGGGGACGCTCGCCTCCGTACTCGAGGCGTTCGGTGGGACCCGCTACCGTCTCTTCGGGGTCGGGGGCACCGTCCGGTCGCTCGCCCGCGCGGCGATCGAGTTCCGCGAGTACCCCGTGCGCCGGGTCCATGGCTATCCGCTCTACGAGAACGACATCGAGGCGCTCGAGGAGCTCCTCGGAGAGATGCCGAGCACGCGGCGTCGCGCGATCCCCGGCATCGGGGGCGACCGAGCGGACGTCGTGCTCGCGGGGATCGTCGTCTTCTCCGAGCTTCTGCGCGCGGTGAAGGTGGACCGGATCATCGTCTCGGGCACGGGGATCCGGGAAGGGATCGCGCTCGAGTCGGTCGGGGCAAAGCTCCCGGCGCCGGCCGAGACGCTCGCCGCGCGGTCGGCCGCGGCCGCCTCCGAGTCGTTCGCTTTCGACCTCGAGCACGGGCGCGAGGTCGCCGATACGGCGACGACGCTGTTCCGTCTCCTCGCCGACCGTTTCGAGGCGGGGCGGAGCGAGGAGCTGGCGCTCCGCGTCGCCGCGTGGATGCACGACGCGGGGGTGGCAGTCGACCTGTGGAACCACGCCCGACACTCCTCCTACCTGATCCAGAACTACCCGATCTGGGGGCTCGACCAGCGGGAAGTGCTTCTCGCCGCGATGGCGGCGTACCTTCACGAAGGGACCGCGGCTCCCTCCGAGTGGAAGAAGGGGTTCCTTCCGATCATCCATCCTCCCGACCTGGAGAACGCGGTCCGCCTCGGCGCGATCCTCGGGGTCGCGGAGATCCTTGCCCCCGTCCACCCCCGGTTCTCCCTCGCGGGCGACGGTCGCACGCTGGCAGTGAGCTTTTCTACGACGAGCAGTACGACCCTTCCCCCGCGGTGGGCCGAGAAGGTTCGCAAGCCGATGGAACGGGTGTTCGAGCTCGAGGTGCGTCATCGAGATGCCTGAGATCCCCTCACCGAACCACGGCTTTCCCGGTCGGTTGCTGGTCTTTGAGGGCCTCGACGGGAGCGGCAAGTCGACCCAGGCGGCGCTGCTCGGGAAGTGGCTCCAGTCGAACGGCTACCGGGTCTTCTTCACCGAGTGGAACTCCTCCGAGCTCGTCTCGAGCACGATCCGGCGCGGAAAGAAGAAGGGCCTTCTCACGCCCACGACCTTCTCGCTCCTGCACGCGGTCGACTTCGCGGACCGGTTCGAGCGGAAGATCCTGCCGCCCCTGCGGGCGGGGTATCTTGTCGTCTGCGACCGGTACGCCTACACGGCGTTCGTCCGGGACGCGGCCCGTGGCTGCGACCCGGCGTGGGTCCGCATGATCTACTCGTTCGCTCCGCGACCGGACCGCGTGTTCTACTTCCGGGTCCCGGTGGCGGTGACGCTGAAGCGCAAGCTCGCCTCGCGCCTCAAGATGAACTACTACGAGGCCGGGATGGACCTGGGACTCTCGGACGACCTCGTCGAGAGCTACCAGCGGTTCCAGGGGCGCCTGAAGCGCGAATACGACCGCCTCTCGACGATCGACGACTTCCGGGTGATCGACGCGACGCGCTCGGTCGAGGCGATCCAGGCGAACCTGCGCGCCGACCTGAAACCCCTGCTCGCAAAGTTCCCGACGGGAACGCGGTTGATGCATGATGGATAGGACGTACGGTACCCGGCTTCCCGGGATGACGGAGGACGAGCTCGTCGGGAAGCTCGTCGTCGTCGAAGGGGCCGACGGTTCGGGACGGACGACCGAGGTCGCCCTCCTCCGGCAGTGGCTCGAGGTCGAGGGCCACGCGGTCGTCGATACCGGGTTGCGTCGCTCCGACCTCGTGAGCGGCGAGATCGACCGCGCGAAGCAGGGCCACACGCTCGCGTCGACCACCATGGCGCTCCTCTACGCCGCCGACTTCGCCGACCAGCTCGAGAACAAGATCGTCCCGGCGCTCGCGGCCGGAAGCACCGTCCTCGCCGACCGGTACATCTACACCCTGATGGCGCGCGCGATCGCCCGCGGCGCCTCCCGGGAGTACGCCCGCCAGCTGTACGGCTTCGCCCTCCGTCCCGACCTGGTCGTCTTCCTCGATGCCCGTCCCGAGATCCTGCTCCACCGGTCGATCGGGAAGTACGGGTCCCTCGACTACTGGGAGTCCGGGATGGACCTCTGCCTCTCCCGCGACCTCTTCGAGAGCTTCTTCCTCTACCAGGACCTCCTCTCGAAGGAGTTCGAGTGGATGGCCGCGAAGTACGGATTCCACACCGTCGACGCGAACGGCAGTCCGGAGCAGGTCCACGCGGACGTCCAGCGACTGGTGGCCCCCCTGTACGACCCACCGCGTCGCGCGGCCCGACGACGGCGACGCTGACGGTACGGTCTACCTGGTCGGCCGCTCGTGCAACGGCGGTGGGAACGACCCTAGTCGCGTTTCGCGGCGAGCTGTTTTCGAGTCAGTAGCCAGACGAGGCGTCCCGCACCCGGGCGAACCGAGTTCGAGAACTCGAGACAGACCGCTCCACCTTTCGTGAGGTGGACCACGGAGAGGCCCTCTCCGGTGAGCGCCTCGCCCACGAACTCCGCGAGCGTCGGCTCGTGCCCGACCAGCACGACGGTCTCCTTCGGATGCGCTGAGCGACGGATCCGGTCGAAGATCGGGGTCGCCAGGTTGCCCGGCGCGAGCTCCTCCCACGTCTCGGGAGTAGGAGCCTTCGACAGCTCCCGACGGATCAGTTCCGCCGTGCGGAGGGCGCGGTCGGCCGAACTGGACGCGAGCCGGTCGGCGGAGCGGACGACGTGGGCGAGCCCCTTCGCCGCCCGGCGTGTCTCGCCCTCGCCCTTGCGAGTGAGCGGCCGAAGGTCGTCATCCGGCCAACGAGCGGGGTCCCGGACCTCGGCGGGGCCGTGACGAACGGCGATGACACGAATCGCTTTGGAGCGAACCTGCTTGCGCGGCACGGGTCCGTAGGGGGACCCAAGGCAGGCGTCGTGGTAGAAAATCTCTCCGCTGGCTATGGAGGCTGGGCCGGGATCGCGGCAATACGTCGTCCGTGCGCTTTTGCGTCGGACCCGGCCGCCGGGGCACAGCGGTCGAGCGCAACTTGCGCGATGTCCTGGGAGTAGGCGACCGTCCGGCCGATCGATTCGAGGATCCGGGTCACCGCGGCGGCGGTCGCCGGGGGCATCGTTCCACCCCCGACCGCCGGGAGCAGACGCTCGGAAAGGGCCCGACCGGAAGCCTGGAGCGCCTCGCCAATGTCGAGCAGGTCGTTCGCCGCCGCGTCGTTCGCGACCTCGAGAACCCCTTCGAGATGCTCCATCGCTTGATGGTGGAACTGGTGGAGGGTCGTCACGGGTCCGCCCCCGCTCGGAAGGTCAACAAGCCGCCGTCCCACCTCGCCGATCACGACCGCGTGGTCGGCAATCCGCTCAAGGCTCCGTGCGGTCGTCCACGGGCCCAGCCACTCAGACCCCCGTCCGCCGGCGCCAAGGCGGATCACCGCGACCCGTTCTACGTACCACGCCTCTCGGTCGATCTCGTCGTCGCGTCGTTCCCAGTACCCGTCCTCCAGGAACGGAAGATGGGACCAGCTCTCCACGGCCTCTCGGTGGAAGTCGACAACGAGCCGCCCCATGCGGACGATCCGCTGCTCGAGGGGGATCGGGCTTTCGAACGCGAGGTCGCGCAGCTGGACGGAGCCCGGCTCGTCCGAAATGATCTCGGGCTGGCGGGTCCTCCGGCAGAAGGTGCGGACCACGTCCCGCGTGCCGGCACTGATCGTCGGACGCTCCCGCACCGAGAACTGGCGGGCTCCGGCAAGGTACGCTCCCAGGAGGCGGCGGAAGAGGTGCTCGGATGGCTCTCCTCGGCTCACGTAGAGGACCACCTCTTCGATTGCGGCCGTTTGGTCGATCGGATCGCGCTTTGCGCCGGACGCCGCGCGCATCCCGCTGGAACGCTCGGGTCGGTGCTCACTTGGCCAACGGGGGGGACCCGGCGGCGACGTGGAAGAGCCTCCGCTCGCCCCCTCGGGAATCTTGGTCTTCATCGGTACAGGAATGGCCGCCGTGCGCATATATAGAGTTTGAATTTAGACTATAGTTCATACTATAGCTATTGTTTACCTATCGGGACGCCCGATGCGCGGCTCTGCCCATTCGTAGTGGCCGAGGGCGCTTTCTGAGCCGGTCGGGCGGAGTTCGGCCACGGGTTCGAGGTCCGCGCGCCGGACGTCGCACACTGGCGTGATGGTTCCCCCATCGGCGAGAAAGTGCCGGACGGCACGTCAGGGCAGAGTCCATAAGCGGGGTCCGCATCCCTCGCGGTAAGGTCATGTCGACCTCCCGCCGCTTTGCGCGGTACCGACCCACCGAAGGCGAGGTCGGGGGACGCCGCGTCTGGGCCGTCCCGCGCGCCGGCATGTGCCTGTCGGTGTTCGTGCTCGTCGGGGACCCGAAGAACCCGAACCTGGTCGTGCTCGGTCGTCCGGCGCCCTCCGCGCCATGGGACGAGATCGGGAACCTTGAGCCCGCGTCCCTCGAGGCGCTTCAGGAGCACTGGGTGCTCCCGGCGTGCCATCTTGTCGAGTTCGAGGGCCCGCGGGCGGCCGCCGAGCGGGTCGTACGGGAGCAGCTCGGTCTCGAGCACCTCGAGCTCCGGGGGCCCGAGGTGTTCTCGGACGCGTACCCGTCCGCGACTTCTCCAGAGAGCGGCTCTCACTGGGACATCGATTTCCTGTTCCATGCGGACTGGCCCCACGGCCGCGAGCTTCACTCACCGGCGTTCCGGGAGCTCCGTCTGATCGACACCCGGACGATCGGCGCTCCCAATCTCGGGCGGGGGCACGGGGACGTCCTGATCCTCGCAGGATATCCTCTCGGCGCCCGGATGACCTGACCGCCGCCCGCCACCGCCCGGAAGTGGGGTCCGGGTCAGTCACCTCGAACTGTTATGTCGACTGCCGCGGTCGGAGCTCCATGGAGTTCCGGCGCGAATGCGAGCGCTGCCATGCCGCGCTGACGGACGATGGGTCTGCCTACCATTGCACCCGCGAGTGCACGTTCTGCTCCGCTTGCTACCGACACCTCCACGGCGTCTGCCCGAACTGTTCTGGAGAGCTCGTGCGCCGCCCGCGTTCCGGCCCCGCTCATCGGTCTACCCACCGACCCTCGCCCCCACCGCTCGACCCGCAGATCTGCGTCCGCAGGGCGGAGCGGGAGGACGTGCCACGGCTGGCCCCTCTCTTCGATGCGTACCGGCAGTTCTACGAACAATCCTCCGACATAGCCGCCTCCGAGAAGTTCCTCGACGACCGACTGGTCCGGGGAGAGTCGGTCGCGTTCCTCGCGGAGGAAGGTGGTGTGACGGTCGGGTTCGTGCAGCTCTACCCGATCTTCTCGTCGACCTCGCTCGGTCGGGTGTACGTCCTCAACGACCTTTTCGTGGTACCCGGGGCCCGGCGGAAGGGGGTCGGCGGCCTCCTGCTCGAGGCGGCGCGGAACTGGAGCGACCGAGAAGGCGCTCTCTACCTCGAGCTCTCGACCGCCGTCGACAACCCCGCCCAGCGTCTCTACGAAGCCCACGGGTGGATGCCCGACCTCGAGTTCCTCCACTACGAGCTCCCGGTTCGAAAGCGCCCCGAGTGAGCGGCGCTCGGCTGGGCAGTCCCGTCGAGGGTGGACCGGGCGTCCGGGTCGTTCGATCTACAACCGGACTCGGGTCGTCGGGGCCTCGGGGAGGTCGCGAGCGGTGCCTCCCCGAGCCTTCTCCATCGCGTCGGTGAGGCGAAGGTTCACCTCGGCCATCACCGGCTCGCGGTCCTCGGGTTTACGGACCATGACCGTGAGCACGAGGTCGGTCGATTGCGGCGAGCGTGCCTTCACGGTGAAGACCGGAGGATAGCGCCGGTCGAGTCGAATGCGCAACCGGGAGAGCGCCTTCAACATGTCGCTCTCGAACACCGCGAGCTCGGCCGAGCCGGGGAGCGTGATCGGGATCACCACCTCCTTCCACGCCTGGGGAGTCAGGTTGATCACCGGCTCTCGCAGGAAGATCGAGTTCGGCAGTCCGACGAGACGGTCGTCGTCGGTGAGAATGACCGTGCTCATCGCGTTCACCTCGATGACCCGCCCGGCCTGGTCCCCGACCCGGATCGTGTCGCCGAGCTTGAACGGGGCGTAGAGGTCGGCGAAGTACTTCGCCCCGAAGTTCTCGAGCGGCTGGCGCAGCGCCACGACCGCCGCCACGCCGAGAAGGGCGATCACGAGGAGAAGGATGTCGACGCTGACGCCGAGCTCCTGCACCGCGAGGACGATGCCGACGAGCCAGACGATGACGACCCCGAGCCGCTGGGCCGCGACGGTGATCTGCGGATTGCTCTGGCGCATGAACCCCCAGATCAGGAGTTCCACGACGTACGAGAACAGCCAGGTGAGCCCGAGGATCACCCCGAAGTAGAGGAGCGGAAGGATGTACGACGGCACGTCGAACAATCGCCTATCCCTCCTGGACCCGACGGAACAGCCGCGCCTCGCTTCGTACCGCCGCCTCGATCGAGCAGCGACGGGCCGTTCGCCGGCCATGGCGGCTCAGGCGCTCCCGCAGCGGCCCCGGGTCGTGCAGGAGTCGAGTCATCGCGTGCTCCAGTCCCACCGGATCGTCCGGATCGAAGAGCAGTCCGTTCTGTCCGTCGTCGATGAGGTCAGCGATCCCCGCCCTCCGGCTGACGACCGCCGGCTTACCGAACAGCCAGCTCTCCACCACCACGAGCCCAAACCCCTCCCGGACGGACGGAAGGACGGTGAACGCACATCGCTCGTACAGGCACTCAAGCTCCCGCTGAGTGACGTGACCGGTGAAGACGACGCGGTCCGAGACGCCGTGCTCTTCGGCCACCTCCTCAAGGTGGCGACGCCAGGATTCGGACTTCGATAGCCGTAGACCCACCCGGCTGTTGGAGAAGCTGCCGTTCCCGGCGAGCACGAGACGGAGGTGTGGGAACGAGTGCACGAGCTTCGCGACCGCGGCGATCACCCGGTCCTGAGCTTTTGCCGGGTCCATGCGGGCGACGACCAGTACCACGTCGGCGTCGGCCGCGATCTGGAATCGTTCGCACGTCGCCTGGACATCCGTCGCGCTCGGCCGTCCGTACTCGCTCGGGTCCACGTAGGGGTAGAGCAGGGCCACGGGTCCCCGGTGTCCGTACCGCTTCAGCGCCGAACGGTACCGGTCCGCGCTCACGACCACGACGTCGTAGGCGCTCAGATACGAGGAGATCGGAGCCCGCCAGGAGGCGGGGATCGCGCGCACGTCGAACGGGATGTGCCACCGGAACAGCTTGGGCTTGACGGTGCCGAGCATCTGTCCGACCGGCAGCTGCTGGAAGTCGTGGATGTAGAACGCGTCGAAGTCGACACGACGGTCGAGCTCCCGGATGAGCTCCGCCGTGGTTCGGTTGTAGTAGGTGTACTCGGTGAAGTCGTCGGTCCAGAAGAGGTCCGTAGGCTGGGTCGGTGACGGCACGCCGTGCACTCTCGTCCAGATCGTCTCCTTGGCCTTCCCGTAGCCGTCCAGCCGTCCGGGGTCGACCGAGATGTTGTGAAGCGTGATCCCGTCGGTGAGGTGAACGGTCTCGGGAGCCTGCGGGTTGAGCGCGACCCAGTGGACCTCCTCCCAGACGCCTTCCGCCAACAGACGCTTCGCGAGCGGATAGACCATCCGAGTGACGCCACCGGGAGAGAACCGGTAGTCGACCCCTTCTTCGAGCTTTGAGAAATCCGGCTCGAGTTCCCACATCGCGCGACCGTCCTTCGCGGCCGCGGCGAACTGGAGGAGGGGCGTCTGCGTGTTGATGCACACGCGCATCGCCTCGGGGCGCCCGTCACCCACGGAGTTCGCGAGGGGGAGGACGTCCCCCTCTCCGTCCGCGTGATCGACGAGCGTTGTCTTGTTCACGAGTCCCGTATCACTGTCCGCTGGGGAGTCCGGGAGCGGAGCCTCCGGCGAGGGGCTCGTCTTGCTTTCTCGCATGGTGCTTCCTCGGAGACACTCACTTCGTGGTCCCGGGGCCCCGGGTCCTTGCGTTACCCCTTCCACACTATTAGTAGAGCGGCTGACGCCGGGGAGTTGGTCGAGGACGGGGCGTGGTCGACGGGTGGGGGCTCAGGTTGTGTCGCGTGAGGGCGTCCATGGTGGAGAACCGACGTCCGCACAGCGCGCAGACGAGGCCCGCCCGGTGAGACTCGGGGTTCATCGCAAGGCTGTCACGAGCGTTCCCGCCCGAATGCGCCTTTCGAAGGTGAAGGATCACTTCCGCGGGCGAGCCGAACCAGGCGCCGCAGTCGGCGCACATCTCTGCCATGTTCTCGCCTCTCCCATCGTAGGTGCGTCTCCACCTCCCGGCCCCCTTCTTGTAGATTTGTCCCACCGGAACCGGACCCCCGGCAATCGCCGGACCCGGGGGCCTAGGAATACCCCGATTGTCGAACTCTTCGGCGAGCGGATCTCGCCGGAATCACGGAAGAGATCGCAGCGTTGGACAAGGGTTGAAATAACATCGTCCCGGCTGGCCGCTTTGCCCTCGCCGAACTTCCCGCGCGCAACGAAGCGGGAGGAGCACGACGGGGAGTGAATTCTCAAGGAGGTGAAAAAGCAAAGTGACAGAATTGACCGAACAGAGGCTCGGCTACGGATTCGGGCTACTCGGAGGCGCCCTCATCGCCCTCGGTGGGCTGGTGAGCCTGATCGTCGGCACGGCGGACCTCATCCTGGGCCGGCCGAACGGGGCCATCAGCGCTGCGAGCAGCGCCGTGGTCCTCTTCGTGGTCGGCGGTCTCGCGATCTTCTTCGCGTGGCTCGCTCGACACGACTGGAGCGCTCGTCCGCTCGCGAGCGGCGTGCTGCTGGTCGTGCTCGCCGTGGTCGGATGGGCGATCGTCGGGATCGACGCGAGCCTCCTAGCGCTGGTCGGCTCGCTGTTCGCCTTCTTGGCTGGAGTGCTGTTCCTGATACAGCCCGTGAAGAAGGCGGCCGAGCTCGCGGTCGCGGCGTAGCGTAGGGCGGAGCAATCGCCCTGCGAATGCCCGGAGGGCGCGGGCAGCTTCGCGGCCCCACGAACCCATTCCCGCTCGTCATCGCCGTAGGTGGAAGTCGGGCGCTCACCGTGCAGGGAGGATTCCGTGCGCGAACCGTTATCTGAACGGAGGGTCCGATATCGGGCGGTCATGGAGGACCCGATCGTCGTCGTCCGGTACGACCCGGCCTGGCCCAACGAGTTCCGTCACATCGGTGGGCGGTTGCGCGCGATCCTTGGCCCAGTGGCCCGCCGGATCGATCACGTCGGTTCCACCGCCGTGCCCGGACTCGATGCGAAACCGGTCATCGACGTGCAGGTCTCGGTCGCCACGCTGGTCCCCGAAACGCCGTACCTCGAGCCCCTCGAGGCGAAGGGGTACCGCTGGCATCGCGACAATCCGGACCGTACGAAGCGGTTCTTTCGCGAGCCGGAAGGGGATCCGCGCACGCACGTGCACGTTCGTGTCGAGGGCGGATTTGACGAGCAGCTCAACCTGCTCTTGAGAGACTACCTTCGGAACCATCTCGAATCGGCGGCCGAATACGCCCGGGCAAAGAGGAGCCTCGCCGAGAAGTTCCGAAACGACCGGGAAGGGTATGTTCGCGCGAAGGAACCGTCGGTCTGGGAGCTGATTCGGAGGGCGCACGACTGGGCTCAGGAGACCGGCTGGGGCCCGGGGCCGAGCGATGCCTGACGGGACGCGCGAACCGTTGCGAGCGGCCACGCGTTAAGCGGCGCGCCGGACGACCCGAGGGTCGGCGCACCAGGGAATCGCTTAGATACTTCGAGCGCAACTCCGGTTCGGCCACGGGCCAGGAGGTTCACGGGAAGATGGCAGTTGAAGTGGATGCCAGCGTCCCGTGGACCGACTGAACAACGTCCGCCCGCGGACCTGGCCGCCGCGTTCGATCCTCTACCGAATCTCCGGACCCGGGCCGGGTCAACCGATGCCCAACGAGGGATACCTGGACGAGAGCGTTCACTGGAAAGTGCGGAGCGGCCAGCTCGGCTTCGCCGAGCCGACGCACCGCGAGGTAGCGGAAGCGATCGAGGAAGCCGGGCTCGCCACCGAGGTCGGCCAACGCCTCGGCTCCGGAAAGGAAGCCGATGTCTATCTCTGTCGCGACGGCCGCAGCCTACTGGTGGTCAAGGTCTACCGACAGTACCGGACCGCCCACCGCGGGGGCGGGCCGATCAAGCTCGAATCGATGGGCCAGCGAGCGTCGAGGGAGTTCGAGCTGCTCGGTTACGCCTGGCAGGGTGGGGCCCGGGTCCCGAAGCCCGGTCGTCGTGTCGAGAACATGTTCTCGATGCAGTACCTCGGAACTCCCGCGGCGGCGGCGCCCATGCTGCAGCACGCTCGGGTCCGGGACCCTGAGCGGTTCCTGCGCTCGGTGACCGGAGGGGTGGAGGGGCTCGCGGAAGCGGGCGTCGTGCACTCGGACCTGAGCCCCTTCAACATCCTGGTCCACGAAGGAGAGCCGTGGTTCATCGACCTGGCCGCCGGGATTCGGGTGGACCGTCTCGGAAACCCTGCGTGGGTCCGCCTGAACGAGGCGCTGACCGCCGTCGAGGCGGGTGCCCGGTCCCTGCAACGCTACTTCCGTCGGTACGACCTGGAGCTCGATATCGCGGACCTTCTCGCTCGGGTTCGCACTAAGATCGACCTGTTCCGAGTGGTGTAGCGCGTGCCCGCTGGGCCGGGACGGACTCGAATCGCCCGGCGGATCGAGTCGTCGCTGGGATTGAATAGCGCGACCCTGCTCCGCCGGGCGAGTATGGGAGGGTACTACCGGAACCATCTCGTCGGCTCCGACCTCCAGCGGGTGTACGGGATCGCCTCCCCAAGGATCCGCCAATACCTTCGGGCCGAGATCCGGAACGTCGTGGATCGGGTAAACGGGCTCGACCGAATCCTAGAGCTTGGGTGTGGATACGGGCGCATCCTCGGAGAGGTCGCCCCGTACGTCGGCCGAGCGGTGGGGATCGATATCGCTCGGGGCAATCTCCGGTCGGCTGCGTCGTATCTGCGGGCCCATCGAAACTGCGACCTAGCGGTCATGAACGCGGCCCATCTGGGGTTCCGGGACGCGCAATTCGACGCCACGATCTGCGTGCAGAACGGAATTTCGGCGTTCGGGGTCAACCGTTCCACGCTGATCGCCGAAGCGGTCCGCGTGACGAGAGAAGGGGGCCGGATTCTCTTCTCGACCTATTCGCCTCGAATCTGGGCGGACCGTCTCGATTGGTTTCGGGCACAGGCGCGGGCCGGACTCATCGGAGCGCTCGACGAATCGCGAACCCAGGAGGGAACGATCGTTTGTCAGGACGGACTTCGTCTGACCACCGCCAGCGCGGAGGAGTTCCGCACCCTGTTTGGCGACCAGGGCCAGCGGGCTCAAATTCGCGAGATTGACGGCTCGTCGATCTTCGCGGAGGTTACGAAACGGGAGTTCTCTCGTTGACCCAACTGATGCGGTGACCTCTCTCGTCGGTTGCGGAGGTGCGATCCGCCGCTCCCTCCATCGGTCCACGACTGTCGTTTCAGAATCTGGGAAACCGATGGGCCGGGACGGATTCGAACCGTCGATCTCCGCGTTGTAAGCGCGGCGTCCTCACCGCTAGACGACCGGCCCTGCGTCCGAAGAAGACCGCTCCTCGGTCATGGGGCTGTCGGTCGGGGCGTGCTCACGGTGTCGAACGCTCACCGCGAGCCCGCGGCCGAGCTCGGTCATGAGCGCGCCCGGCAGCTCCGCTTCTCCGACTCCCGCGAGCCGTCCGTCCCGGAGCAGAACCACCGCATCCCCGACCCGGATCCGTTCGTCCGCCCGCCGGACTCCCGGAGCGAACAGGTCCCCCTCGAGAGTGACCCCCGGGTCGACCTCGACCGCGAGAGGAGGGTCGGGCATCCAGCGTCGAGCGCCAGCCACTGTCAGCTGGAACAGTCCGCGCTCCTCGCGCCACGTCGCGAGGTCGTTGTGGCCGTCGGTCAGCCGTTGGAACCAGGGCCGGCCGCTGAGCCGGATCGGAGGGATGAACAATCGACGGGCACCCTCCCGGCCGAACTGGACCGCGGCCACGGCCTCGAGCTCCTCCCTCACGACCGAGAGCGGGCCTCCCGACACGGAGGTCTCGTCCGCGAGCGCGCGCTCGGTCTCGTGCCGCAGCGCGGCGACCGCCTCGTTCGTGGTCGTTCGACCGTCCTTCAGCGTCCAACGAACCGTGTCGGACGGCGGAAGCTCCTCCTCGAGGAACGAGTACTCCGACGGGTCGAGGTGCACGATCACGGAGCGGTACTGCCCCAGGCCGAGGAGGTGGGCGAGCGCGGTGCGAACGTACGCCCGCTCGCTCTCCTCCCACTCACCGGTGACGGGAATGTCGTAGTGCCGCGCGGGCGGCATGTCCTCGAGCTCGCGGGGCACAAGACCGATCGGCGAGCTGACCGAGACGACGTGGACCCGCTCGACAGCCCGGAGACCCTCGAGCGCGCCCCAGAACCGTCGGTGGCTGCGCGACCTGCGGTACGGTTTCGTCTTCGAGCACGGCACGAGCAGGAGCACCGTCTTGGAAGGTGGCGGGCGGTACCGTTCGACGAGACGCGAGCGGAACCGCGCCATCTCCGGACGTCGGTGGGACTCGAGAAGGACGTAGTCACGAGAGCCCGAGGACGCGACCGGTGCCCGCTCATCGAGGAGGTCCCGAAGCTCCCGGTCCGCGTAACGGAGCATCTCGGCGAGCGCCGGCTCTGCGACGAGGTGGGCCTCTACGAGCTCGCGCAGTCGTCCTGCCCGCGCGGCGGCCCGCGTCTGAGCAAGGGCTTGACGCGAGGCAGCGACCGCATGCTCCGAAAGCGAACCGCCCGTCTCCGACCGGCAGGCAGGACAATCGCAGGAGCGATCTTCGTGAGCCGGTGCCGGGCGCCGTGCCCCGAGCAACGGGTCGAGGAAGGCTCCATCGGCCGCCGCGAGATGGGCCTCGGTCGTGTCGAGGAGGTCGACGCCGAGATAGACGAGCAGCGGGATCCGATGCGGCAGAGCGAGCCGGGGTGTCCAGAGGAGCGGGGACGCGCCGAGGAGCCGGCGGACTTCGCCCACGGCACGAACGAACGGGAGGCCGTCCGCCCACAGAGCCCGCGCGTTCCCGAGAACGACCAGCTCCGGGTGCTCCGCCCGCGCCGCCACGGCGGCCTCGGCGGTGATCGGCGAGTGGACCAACAGCGCCCGGGGTCCGACCGAATAGATGCCGGGGCCCTCCGCGCGGACCTCCGGGGAGAGGATAGGGGTCTCAAGCGCGAAGTGGGCCGTGCCGTCCGAGATCTCGAACCGACGTGTTCCCGCCGGGGCCGGCACCACGTTGCGTAGGGAGAATCCCGGCCCGTCCTCGCCAGCGAGGCGGCTCTCGAGAAGCCCGGGCGTGGTCAGGGCGAGCGGTCCGAGGGTCGCTCCCCCAAGGAGCCCAAGCCCCTCGAGGCGTTCCACCGTACGGGGCATCGCGAGGGCCTCCTGGGCGCGATCCGACCGAGACGGGCGGCTACTCCTCGCTCTTGTTCGCCCGGCGTCGCGCGCGAACGGTAGGGGTGGGGCTCGGGAAGAACTCCTCCCACTGCGCGACCAACGCTTCGCGTCGGTCCGCTCCGGCCTCGGAGCGTCCACGACGTCCGAACAACGGGTCGTGCACATCCCGCACTTCCCGTAGGAATCCGGCCGGGTCCGCGCTCGCCTTCTCGAAACCATACAGAATGAGCTGACGTAAGAACGACGACCGGCCCCGCCAGCCGATGCGTCGGCGGACCGCCGGGTTCAGGTGGCGCTTCGCGAGGCGCCAGACCTCGTTCGTCGTCCGATAGTCACGGGCTGAGAGGCCGATCATGACCTGAGGCATACCGATCGGTCCCCGCGAGCCCGGAGGAGCTATTGAGCTAGTTCCCGAGCTCCAACCTTGCAATTCGCTTAGAGAACCCACGCCGGGCCGAGCGGAACGAATACGGCCAACGCAACTCCCGCAAGATAGAACAGGCTCATCGCGAAGTGGCGCTCGAACGGGACCCTCGCCGCGGTCGGGTTCTTCGCGAGGTCCCGGTCGGTGACCACGATGAGCAGGCCGATCGCGACGATCGCCACGAAGTAGGCGGTCGTCAGGTGGAGCGCGAGCCCGAACGCCACGAAGAGCGCGAGCGCGGTCGCGTGGAGGGCGGGGACGAGGCGCACGGAAGCGGGAACGCCCCAGCGGACCGGGACGGAGAACAGTCCGAGCGCGCGGTCGCTCTCGACGTCGCCCAGGCTGTGGATCGTCTCGAAGGCGGTGCCCCACGCGAGCAGGGCCGCGACGGCGATCAACACCTCGAGCGGCAAGCTCCCCGTGACCGCGATGTAGACGGCCGCCGGGGTGATCGCCTGGACGAGGCCGAGGAAGGCGGTCGTGAACGTGGTGACGCGTTTCGTGTAGCTGTAGCCGAGGACGATCACGAGCGCGACCGGGGCGAGCACGAAGGCTAGCGGGTTCAGCAGGTACGCCGCCACGACCAGGAGCGCGGAATTCGCCGCGCAGAACACAAGAGCGAAGGCGGGCGAGTACCGGCCGGTGACGAGGGCCCGCTGCTGGGTCCGCGGGTTCGCCGCGTCGAGCCGGCGGTCCGCCCATCGGTTGAACGAGTGGCCGGCGTTCCGCGCGGCCACGAACGCGACCACGACCCACAGGAGCGTCCAGCCGCTGGGGCGACCGTTCGAGGCGAGGAGGAGGAAGGCGAGCGCGAAGGAGAGGTTGAGGCCGAGGGTCTGGATCTCCAGGAAGCGGCCGAGGCTCTTCGCCGCCCCCTCCGTCGGTGCGGGCGCCGTCATCACGGCTTCGACCGGCCGAGGAGCCGGGCGAGGACCGGGTCGTCTCGAAGAACGCGTTCCGCCGTGGCGGCGGCGGTCGGGTCCGAGCGGATCTCCTCGGGCCAGGGTCGGGGAAAGCCGTCCTCCGGTCGCTTGCGCGTCGCGTCGATGCCGACCTTTGCCCCAAGGTTCGGCACGGGATTCGAGATCGAGAGCTGGTCGACCGGGCCGCGCGAGAGCTCGAAGTCCGTGCCGGGGTCGGCCTGCAGCCCCACACGATAGAGGACCTCGGAGAGGTCGTGGACGTCCACGTCGTCGTCGACGACGATGAGGTACCGGACGAACATCATCTGGCCTAGGCCCCAGAGGGCGTGCATCACCTTCCGGGGGTGGTCGGGGTACGCCTTCCGGATGGAGACGATCCCGACGTTGATGAACAGCCCCTCCATCGGGAGGTTCATGTCGACGACCTCGGGGAGGACCATCCGGATCACGGGTCGGAAGACCCGCTCCACGGCCTTGCCGAGGACCGCGTCCTCGGTGGGTGGTTTCCCGGTGACCGTGGTCAGATAGACCGGCCGGCTCCGATGGGTGATGCGGGTCACGTGGAAGACCGGGAACGGCTCCGGGGCCGAGTAGTATCCCGTGTGGTCCCCGAACGGCCCCTCCACGGTCCGCTCGACCGGGTCGACGTATCCCTCGAGAACGACCTCGGCGTTCGCCGGTACTTCGAGGTCGACCGACCGCGCCGGCACGAGCTCGACCGATTCGCCCCGCAGAAAGCCGGCGAAGACGAAGTTGGAGATCCCTTCGGGCACGGGAGCAAGGCCCGAGAACAACGTCGCGGGGTCGGTGCCGATCACCGCGGCGACGGGCATCCGTTCTCCCCGCGCGGCCCACTTGCGGTAGTTGTTCGCCCCGACGCGGTGCACCTGGAAGTGCATCCCGAGCGTGTCGGGCCCGTACTGCTGGAGGCGGTAGATGCCGGTGTGGGACTCGCCGGTCTCCGGGTCCTTGGTGATGACGACCGGGAAGGTGACGGTCCGGCCACCGTCCTTCGGCCAGCATTTCAGGATCGGGAGCCGGCCCAGGTCGACCGAGCTCTCCTCGACCTCCTGGCAAGGAGCTGAACGGACCCTCTTCGGGGCGAGCGAGCGGAGCGTCGAGAGAGCGTCGATGGTACCGGAGAGGTCCCGAACGGCTCCGAGGATCCCGGCGGGCGGACGCAGGTGCACGAGGCGCTCGACGCGGTCGGCCACCTCCTCGACCGAGCGGGCGTCGAGGGCCGCCGCGATGCGTCGCGTCGACCCGAGGAGGTTCGTGACGACCGGCATGGTTGCTCCCGGAACGTTCTCGAAGAGGAGAGCCGGACCGTCCGCGCGAAGGACCCGTTGCGTGACCTCGGTGACCTCGAGGTCTCTCGAGACCGGCGTCTTGACCCGCACGAGGTCGCCCTGCGCTTCGAGCGACGAGAGGAACTCCCCGAGGGACCGGAACGTCACGAACGCCGTCGAACCGCCCAACTTATTAAACGAGGGGGAGGGGGTCAAGGTTCATATCGGAACCTCCGGTCGGCCCGTCGATGCAGACCGTCACCCTCGAGGTCCGGACGGAGGACCTCGCCCTCCTCGGCTTGATCCCGGAAGGGTTGTTCGAGAAGTACGAGGAGGTCGAGCTCCTCGAGACGCTCCGTCTGGAGCAGGGGTGGCGCCTCCAGCTCCTGCGGGTTCGCCGGCGCGGGCCGCTGCGGACCGCCTCCGAACTCGAGCGCGAGTCCCGACGGATCCGGTCGGTCTACGGCCTCGAGAGCTTCGAGCTCGTCGAACGGCGTCCCCGCACCCACGACTACATCCTCCTCGTCCGGCAGCGCAACCCCGAACGCCTCCGCCGGCTCCTCTCGCTCGCGGGAGGCGAGATCTCCCCGACCGCCCCGTTCCGGCTCACGGCCGAGAAGGTCATCGCCACGTTCCATGGCCAGGAGCGAGCGCTTCGGCGCGTGCTGAAGCGTCTCGACCGCGAGGAGTTCCCATACCGCGTGGTCCGGGCGTCGGGGCGGCCGTACGTCCCCGACGAAGGGGCGACGCCGCTCACGCCGCTCCAGTCGCGGCTGCTCGCGCGGGCGTGGGTGATGGGCTACTATGCGGTACCGAGACGGATCACGCTGACCCGGCTCGCTCAGCAGACCGGTCGCAGCGCTCCGGCGCTCGGAAAAGTGCTACGTCGGGCCGAGGGTCGCATCGTGGCCCGATGGCTCGCGACCGAAGGTACGGTTCCCGAGAGCGACCCGGCCGAGCCGACGGCCGCGCGGGAATCGTAAAGAGACCGGCGAGCTCCCGACCTCCGTGCCACGCCGGGCGCGGACCGTACGGGTAGAGCGGGTCCCCGGGGCCAGCGAGGTTCCCCTTCCCGCGCGAGCGACCCGGGGCTCCGCGTGCTTCGACCTCGCGAGCGCGGAAGCGGTCGACCTCGAGCACGGCCGAGTCACGCTCGTGCGGACGGGGCTCAAGATGCGCTGCCCCCGCGGGACGTTCCTCGAGGTTCGTCCTCGCAGCGGCCTCAGCAGCCGAGGGGTCCTCATGGTGAACGCGCCGGGAACGATTGACTCCGACTACTCCGGCGAGGTCCGGGTCCCGATGACGTTCCTTTTCGAGGGGCGGTATCGCATCGAGGTGGGGGACCGGATCGGACAGGTGCGTCTCGTCTCGGACGAACCGGCCGTCTTCCGCCCCGGTCGGGTGGACACCGTGCGCTCCCGGGCCGGCGGCTTCGGCAGCACGGGTCGCTAAGGGAACTCCGACAGGATCCTCTGCCTGCGCTTCGGCTCGGGAGGCGGAGGGGGCCGACCCTTCACCACCTCATCCTGGATCTCCTCGAGCATCTCGTGCATCCGACGTTCCCGCGAGAAGGCGGAGCGGTTGAGCCCGACGTCCCGGGTCCCTTCCGCAACGAGCACGACGGCGCGCCCGGTCCGGGCCCGGCCGGTCCGCCCGCGGCGTTGGATCGTACGGATCACGTCCGGGACCGGCTCGTAGAAGACGACGAGGTCGGTCGCGGGAATGTCGAGCCCTTCCTCGGCGACCGAGGTGGCGACGAGACAATTGACCGTACCCGCGCGGAACTGGTCGAGGATCGCGACCTGGTCGCGTTGCGAGATCCCGAGGTCCGTTCCCCGGCTCGCTTGGCCCACGAACCGGGCCGCCCGGACCTCGGGGTCCCCTAGCCGCTGCGCTTCCGCGACGATCCGGTCGACGGTCTCACGGTACTGGGCGAAGACGATCACTCTCGCCCGGGGGTTGCGGTGAAGTTCCCCGCTGAGGACCTCCATCGTCTTCGCGAGCTTCGGTAGCTCCACCTTCAGGGTCGGGAGCCGACGCACCACCTCCTCAACGTCCGGGTCCTGGAAGAACGCCCGAAGCGACGGGGTCCAACGCTTCCCTTCGCCGGGTCGCTGACGGCGGAGATAGTCGCGAAGGGAGTCGACCCCTTGCGTCTCGACCAGGAGGAGGGCATGGAGGCCCTTCATCGCGGCGGCCTGCGCGGTCACCGCTTTCCACAGAGGTCCCGACGCCGTGCCCGACCGGGCCTGCTCCGCCTCGATCTGGTGATGCACGCGGCTGCGTACCTCGAGGAGCACGCGGCGGGTCGCCTCGCCCGGCGGCAGCAGGTCCAGGCTCCGGAGGACGTCCACCTGACGCTGGACCGCGGCGCGAAGTAGGACCGCAAGGTGGCGTACTTCCGGGGGTACGGGCACCTCGACGGTCTCGACACCGACCCCATGGATGTACGGGGCGACGTCCGGACTCGTTTCGGTCCGATATTCGAACCGCTCGATCCCGAGGTTCGCCCACACCTCCCGGATCCGTCGACGACTACCACCGGGGGACGCCGTCATGGCGAGCACCCGGGCCTTGGGCCCCTCACGGTTGGCCTTCGCGATCGCGACGTACGGGTAATCCCCGACCGCCCGGTGCGCCTCGTCAAAGACGATCAGGGAGAACGTGTCGAGCGGGAACTGCCGCGCCTCGAGGTCGTTTCCGATGACCTGCGGGGTCGCCACGACGACCTGCGGAGGGTGCAGGAGGGCGGCGCGCCGATCGGGTGGGATCGCGCCCGTGAACGTGAGCGGATCCGGAGCGAGGAGAGTGCGCGCGACCTCCCGAGCATGCTGGACGACCAGCGGTCGGGTCGGTGCCAGGAACAGCACCGACTGCGTGGGCGCGCGGCGAAGGTACTCCGCGGCCACCCGGAGCGCGACCGGGGTCTTGCCGAGGCCGGTCGGAAGGACGACCAGGGTGTTGTGCTCGGCAGCGGTCTCCGCGATGCTGGCCTGGTAGAGCCGCTCCTCGAGAGTGCCCGGACGGACCCGAGGATGCTCTACGGAGGTCATCGGCCGCGCTCGGCCCGTGCAGCGGCCACGGCTTTAATAGGGGACGTCTGCGGCGAGCGATGGTCCCCCTCTGGGTCGAACTCGTGCTCCTCGCAATTTCCGTGGGGGTGCTCCTCTACCAGGGATTCGCGCTCCTCTTGGCAGCCCAGATGCCCCGCCTCGACCCTTCCCCCCCGACCACGGTTCGGGATGCGCTTCCGACCGTCAGCGTGATCATCGCGGCTAGGAACGAGGAACAGGACCTGCCGGCGACGCTCGACGACCTCCTCGTCCAGGACTACCCGGGCCTCGAGATCATCGTGGTGGAGGACGGCTCCACGGACCGCACGGGAGCCGTGATCGACGCCCGCGCGCCGGCCGTGCGTCGGGTCGACCCTCCCCCGCTCCCCGACGGATGGGTCGGAAAGAGCTGGGCCTGCTGGAACGGCGCCCGGGCGGCGACCGGCGAATGGTTCCTCTTCATGGACGCGGACGTGAGGACCCACCCGACCGCGGTGCGCACCACGATGGAGTGGGCGCTCCGGGAGCACGCGGACCTCACAACGATCGCTCCCCAGGTCGAGATGAGGACGTTCTGGGAGCGACTCGTCCTGCCGTTCTACATCCAGGTGGTGCTGACGTACTTCCGGACTCCGCACGTCAACCGCCCCGGCTCGAAGACCGCGATGGCGAACGGACAGTACTGGCTCACGCCCCGAACGACCTACGAGGCGATGGGCGGTCACGAGGCGATCCGGTCGATCGTCCTCGAGGACGTCGCGATCGCCCGTCGCTACCGGGCGGCGGGGCGAGCGATCCGCGTGGCATGGGCCCCCCGCCTCGCTGAGACCCGGATGTACCGGAACCGCAAGGAGATGTTCGAGGGACTCCTCAAGAACATCCACGGTACCGAGTTCTCGGCCGCGCGACTCGTCGGGTCGATCGCGGGCCTCATCGGACTGTTCCTGCTGCCCCTTGGGCTGCTACCGCTCGGGCTGCTGACCGGCTCGCTCGCGCTCACGGTGATGGGCGGGATCCTGTACTTTGCGTTGTTCGGTAAGCACGTGGTCTTCGCGCGCGCGGTCGGGTCCCGGGCGGTGTACGGGCTTCTCTTCCCCATCGCGGTCGCCTACTACGTCGTGCTGGTCGCCACCTCGCTCGGTCGCGGCCTCCGGGGAAAGCCGGTCGCGTGGAAGGGTCGCGCGTACCCGATGCACCCGTAGCGCGGCGCCCCGAACCTCTAAGAGGTCCTCCGGCCGTGGCGGCGCGCTGCCATGGCCGCTCGCATCGACTCGAGGTTCGAGCTCGTCATCGAAGGTCACGAGGTCCCGGGTACTCGGGGGGAACACCGTCCGGTCGTCGACCCGGCGACCAACCTCCCGTTCGCCGAGGTGGCGGTGGCCACCCGGGACGACGCACGCCACGCGATGGAGGTCGCCGACCGCGCTTTCCGCGAGTCGAACTGGGCGGCGGACGATGGCGCGCGTCGAGGGAAGGCGCTCTACCGACTCGCCGCATTGCTCGACGGGCAGTCGGAAGAGTTCGCCCGCCTCGAGACGCTGAACGTCGGCAAGCCGCTGCGCGAGTCGCGCGTCGACATCGGCTACGTGGTCCGCACGCTCGAGTACTTCGCGGGCGCCGCCGACAAGCTCGAGGGCGAGACGATCGCCGTCCCCGGCCCCCGGTTCGACTACACGCTGCGCGAGCCGCTCGGCGTGACGGTCCACATCGCCCCCTGGAACTACCCGCTGCTCCTCGCCATACGCGCGGTCGCCCCCGCGCTCGCCGCGGGGAACGCTGTCGTGCTCAAGCCCGCGAGCTTGACGCCCCTTTCGGCCGTCGCGTTCGCCCGCCTCGCCAAGGAGTCCGGGATTCCGGACGGGATCCTGAACGTAGTGCCCGGGAGCGGGAGCGAGGTCGGCGAGAGCCTCGTGACCGACCCCCGGTGCGCCTCGGTCACGTTCACGGGCAGCGGCGATGTCGGCCAGCGGATCGCCGAGCTCGCCGCGCGGAGGATCGTCCCCCTGACCCTCGAGTTGGGCGGAAAGGGTCCGGTCGTCGTGTTCGCGGACGCCGACCTCGAGCGGGCGGCGAAGGGGATCGGCTACGGAATCTTCCAGAACGCCGGCCAGATGTGCTGGGCGGCCTCCCGACTCCTCGTGCACGAGAGCATCCGTGAGCCGTTCGTCGAGAAGGTACGGGGAATTGCCGATGGCCTCAGGCTGGGCCCCGGAACGATGGACGGGGTCGAGATGGGTCCGCTCGTATCGAAGGAGCAGGCCGAACGGGTCCTCGCCTACGTCGAGGATGCTCGTCACCACGGTGGCAAGGTCGTCGCCGGGGGAACGCGACCCGACGCGCCGGAGTTGGCGACCGGCAACTTCGTCCGGCCGACCGTGCTCAGCGACGTGGCTCCCGAGTCGCGCGCGGTCCGGGAGGAGATCTTCGGACCGGTGCTTGTCGTCAGCTCGTTCTCGGACGCAGAGGACGCG
>DATJVA010000002.1:0-5009 GCA_035502015.1 Thermoplasmata archaeon
ACCGCCGGACGCGGCAGAACCCTGGGGTAGCCTTCGACAGGCCGCCTGCCGTGCGTCGACATCCGAGGTCCTGGCCCCGGGTGCCGCCGGGCGACGTCCGCGCGTGGGGGAGCTCTTGGGTCGGGGGTCGGCCGCGCCGTAGGTGAGGATCCTTCTCTCCCGGGGATCGGGGAGCAGAGACCTTGGGACCCCGCGGCTCGAACGGGAGACCCTGATCATAGCCCCGAGCGGGGCCACACCGGTTTTCCAGTGAACCTGGTATCATCGCCATCGGAGGTGGGGCCACTTCGTCGTCCCGAAGATTGGAGCAAGGGGCTGAGCCTAGCTTGGTGGCAGGGGCCCGTTGCCATGGGCGGTACCCCGCCCGAGGGCGTGCGGGGAGCCGTTAGAGAACCCCCAGTTCGAGAACGGTCGGCGCCCCCGGGGCGTCATCCGCACGATGGACAAGGAGAGGGTTCGAGTCGGGTTAAGCTCGCGAGAATCACTTCTTCTTTCGGTGGATCTCCTTGTGAAGGACATCCACGATCGCGTGGAGCTTGTCGACCTCGGCGTGAACCTTCTTGTGGATGGTGTCGACTTCCTTGTGCAGTGCGTCGAGCTCTCGATGCAGCGCGTCGATTTCCTTGTGATCTCCGGGCATATCCGGTCCTCAGTTGCCGATGGCGCGGCAGGTCTTGAAGGGTAGGGCTAACAGTTAGGTGGGCGACGTCAGCGCGCTCCGGCCAGTCCTTGCGGCCAGAGTGACCCGGCACGTCCGCGGTTGATAACTCGACCCGACTAGGCCCAAACCCCGCCGGCTCCGTGAGGGACGTAGAGGTTCGGGGGTACTTCCAATCGAGTCGTGAAGCACCCATCTACGATGAGTTCCTGTCGCGTCCGATAGCGTCCCCTCAAGAATTTGCGAATTATTTTGTCATAACCTAATAATTTGGAACCTACTTATTAATGGCTCCAGCACTGCGGCCGACACGACGCGCGCAATCGTCCTCGAAAGTCGGGCTGTCCGCCGGGAGGCAAACGTCCGGTGGATGGCGTAGCCGTCGGCGAGACGGGCCGGCCTTCCCCCGGTCTCCTCCACATTTGGTCGGGAAAGGAAACAGCCTGGACCCGGTATCTTGCCTACTTTGGTCCGGCGATCCTTGCCTCGGTGGCGTACATCGATCCCGGAAACATCGCTGCGGATCTCGATGCCGGAGCCGGCTTCGGGTACCTCCTGCTCTGGGCCGTTATGCTTACGAACTGCATGGCCATCCTTCTTCAGTACCTTTCGGGCAAGATTGGCATCGCCACCGGGAAGTCGCTCGCCGAGCTGGTCCATGACAGCCTGCAGACGCGATGGAAAGTCCTCACGTATTGGGTGGCGTGCGAGTGCTTTGCGCTCGTCACCGACCTCGCGGAGTTTCTCGGGGTGACCTTCGCCATCTTCCTGCTCTCCAACGGCGCGATCTCGCTCCTCGTCGCGGCCTGGATCGGTGCGTTCGACGTGGTGCTCGTGTTCTTCCTGGCCGGCTCAAAGTTCCGGCGAATCGAGATCGCGGTCTGCACGATGGTCCTCGGAGTCGCGATGGGGTATGTGTACGAGATGTTCTTGGCGGGACCGTCGTGGGGCGCGGTCGCGCGTGGGGCGTTCATACCCGGCTTCTCGAACGCGACCGAGCTGGTCGTCGTCGTCGCAATCGTCGGGGCCACGGTCATGCCACACACCTTGGTCCTGCAATCCTACCTAACCAAGAACAAGGTGGCCGGGATGGATCTGGCCCAACGCCAGAAGCTGCTCCGGTACCACCGATGGGACACGGTCGTCAATCTGGGATTCGCGGGAGCGATCCAGGTCGGGATTCTCGTCATGGCGGCCGCGGCATTCTATGTGGTGACCAACGCCAACGGCGGCCTCACGCTGAACGACGCGTACTACACCCTGATTCCCCTCTTCGGGTTCGCTGCTGCGACGATCTTCGCGATCACGCTCCTGTTCTCGGGGCTCTCGGCCTCCACGGTCGGTGTGCTGGCGGGGCAAGCCCTGTTCGAAGGGTTGCTCGGCTCTAAGGTGAACCCCTGGCTGCGGCGCATCGTACTCCGGGTCATCAACGTCGTTCCGGCGAGCGTCGCGATTCTTCTCGGGCTGAGCCCCATCCTCCTCCTGATCTACAGCCAAGTGGCTCTGAGCTTGCTCATCCCTCTACCCCTCGTCCCGTTGATTTGGTACACGAGCCGCAAGAAGTTCATGGGGAGCTTCTTCGTCAATCGACCCTATACCACCATCCTCGCCGTGCTCAGCGGCGTCACGATTCTTGCCCTGAACGTACTGCTTCTGCTCTCGGCAGGAGGAGTGACCGTCCCCCTATGAGTACACGGCAGTCAAGGCCGCGGCCTCACCGTCCGGAAGACCACGCCGTTCGATCGAGAGACCGCAGTTCCCCGGGGGAACGGGGTGGAAGGACTGGCCGGAGGATATGATTGAGCCAACCGGGTCACGCACTGCATTCCTTGGCGAGACCGTAATCGAGCTCGAGGGGCCAGCCCCCCGAGTCGGAACGAGTCTGGTGGGCGAGTTCGCCCTTGCCCCGGCGCACTTTGCCCCCGTCCCTCTCCTTGCCGCAGACCTGCGACACGGTCCGGCGGTGGTCTCGACACTACCCAACATCGAGAAGCACGCATGCATTTACCAGATCGTCAACCTCGAGGAGGAGCTCGCGCGGTTTAGCCCCCCGCCGCGGCTGGTCCATGTTGCGTCGGATTCGGCGCGCCACTGGAAAGAGGTCGAACAGTACCACCCGGAACTGAGGGCTCCCGGGTACGCGCTCGCGGAAACCGATGCCGATAGTCGCGACGCCTTCAAGGCGGCCTTCGGTGTGGGAGTTCGGGGCCATCGCCGCATTGCCCATGGACTCTTTGCACTCCGGGACGGAATATTCCTGGCCGCCGAGATTCCGGACGATCAGATGTCCCCCCCGCCCGTGAAACTGTTTCTCCATCGCCTCTCACACGCCGGGTCATCCGCAAGGACCACCTGACCCCGCAGCGGCGATCTCGCTCGCTCGAGAGATAGGGCCGTGCTCAACGTTGCCTGAGGTCCGAGGCGACGGGATTCGCCATCGCACTCAACCCGTCGGGCAGGGAGGTTCACGTCGGACCGATGCAAGAATGACCTACTTGCCTACCCCCTGAATCCCACCATTCGCCCGCTCTGCCGAGTTGGGTTGACAAGGGGATAGCCCCCGTCGGATCCGAACCGTAGCGGGGATGCCCCCGCTATCCCTTGATGGGCCCAACCGTGCCACGACCCGTACCGACCCGAGACAGCCTTTCGATTCGTTTGAATGGCGGCTGGTACACCCTTTGAGGTCTCACGGCTGATTTAGCAGCGTCGTTTGAAGGCCTACATCCAGTTCTTCGGCCGACCTCCAGAGACTTTCGGCCAGCAGTACCTCCTCCCAGGCGGCTCCGGTATTGATCACGATCCGCGTGGAACTCTCATCGCGAAGTTCCCTCAGCGCTTCCGGGTCGGCCAGTTTGCGCAGCTTCCCGCGCATGGCATCGCCTTGAAACAAACCTCCCGGACCGCTGGCCTGCTCGATGCTGTCCGTCCAGATGAGAGGAGCCTCTTCGAGCAATCGGAGATCTATCTCGGGCCGACGATAGGAGTTGATGCTCACAAGCAGTTTCGGCTTCGCTAGCATTTCTTGAGTGACCACGGAAGTCTCTGAAGAAGTCACGAGAGCCACCGCCTCTGCCTCGCGAACTACGCTCTCGGCATCATCTCCGAGTCGAACATGCACGTGAAGGGCCTCCTCGGCCCAACGCCGGAACCCCTCTCTCCGACCCGAGTTCGGGCTCCAAGCCCACACCGACTTGAGCGGAAGAGCCGCCACCGCGCAGGCGAGGGCCTGGCGGGCCTGGGTCCCCGTTCCGAGGAGTCCGATTGCCTCCAGGTTCGGTCGAACGAAACGTAAGGCGGCGGCGATGGCGGCGCCGGTCCTGAGGTTCCCGATGAGGCAGCCCAGGAACAGTCCTTTCAGTTCCATCGTCGAGTGGCGATAGAGGGCTACGATCTGGTCCCCTCGATCTGCTCCATCCTGGTTGTAAAGATAAGATCGGAATCCCAGAACGTCCGTCGACGGGATTGCGGCCCCCATCCAGGCCACCGTGAGATCGTGCGCCTGCGTCCGACTGCGAGGAAGAGGGAAGATTTCCCCTCGGGCGTCCGCCGAGTACCCTTCTGCCATGAGTTCCACCGTCCGCCGACGGTCCATCAGACGCGTGACCTCGGCGTCGTTGAGAACTCTCATGGGCCCCGCACGGCGGAAGCTCCGGCTCGGTTTAGCAGTCGTCGTTGACCAATTGTTCACGCGAGGGCATCTCCGACCGTCCCTAGGGGCTCGCCTCCTCGCCGTGAGTCCACCCCGGTTAGATTGTTACAGCAGGCGAACCCGCACGGGGGTACTTCGCATCGGCCCCGGTGGGTCGACCACTGAGATCAGTTCAGCTCCGCGCGGGATCGGAATGTCGCAGACTGTACACCACAGCTCTACGCCCGGAATCGGTCGCTTCGGTGTAATCGTCGCGTAAGCCGAGACCGGATTCTCGCTCTTACCCCCGCTCGAGGGTACCGACGGCCGCGCTGCTCCCTATCCAGGATCGTTCCCTACGAATGGGGTGGGTACGGGTGGGGGGTATGCCCCCATTCTAACCATAGCCCCGAGCGGATTCGAACCGCTGTCGCCGGCTCCAAAGGCCAGCATGCTTGGCCACTACACCACGGGGCTAGGTGCCTGAGGGCGCTGTCCTACAAGAAAGACCTTCGGCGCTGACGCACGGCGCTAGGCCGGGGCGGCGGGGAGCGACCCTCGGCGGGCCGGGCCCGAGCCGACGAGCGCCAGCGCGGGAAGGAAGGCGACGGCGGCCAGGCCGGCGTAGAGCCAGGCGGCCGTGTAACCGTAAGCCGAAGCGACCAGCGCAAAGCCGAGGGCGAGGACCGACCCGATCAGGATCTGGACGAAGTTGATGAG
>DATJVA010000003.1:0-16785 GCA_035502015.1 Thermoplasmata archaeon
CCGGCCTTCCCGAAGAAGTAGAGCCCCGACGCCACCCGCACGATCGGGGTCGCCACCAGCACGATCAGTCCGAGGGTCAGCACCGCGCTCACCGAGCCCGCGGCGAGGCCCGAAGCGAGCCCGGGCAGGTCGAGGTAGTCCAGGATCGGGTTGCTCGAAAGCAGGGTCGACGATGACATTCCCGGATTGAGCAGGAGGTAGGCCACCACCCCGCCGGCGAGGATCGTAAGGGAGATCCCAAGGCCGAGCCGGAGCACGAGGGTCATCCGGGAGTACGCCTCGGGAGGGAGTGGATGGACGACGGGCGGGTCGCCCGACGCGGTGGGAGAGTCGGCGGTCATGCGATGCCCAACCCCCGGAGGATGACCTCGACCCCGAGTGCGAGGATCACCGGCAGGAAGATGATGCGGACCGTTCGGTTTCGAAGGCCGGGGAGGATCCGGCTACCCAGGTACGCTCCCGCCGCGGTGCCGAGCGCGACCGGCGCGGCGACCACGGGGTTCACGTAGCCGGCGGCGAGCATCACGCCGGCACCCGCCGCGGCGGTGACCCCGATCATGAAGTTGCTCGTGGCGGTGGCGACCTTCATCGGCAGGTTCATGGAACGCTCGAGCGCGAGGACCTTGAGCACCCCCGCGCCGATCCCGAACATCCCCGAGACCACCCCGGCCGAGAACATCACCGCGAGCGCGGGGCGTGCGCGGGCGGCCCGATACGGAACCACCTGACCGAGGAAGCGGTCGTGGTACTCCCCCGCGAGCCCCATGCGGCGGGCGACCCGGCCCTGCGGGACCTCGGCGGGGATCTCGACGTTCCGCCGCGAGAGGCCGATCGGGATCGTCGAGAGCAGCACGACGCCGAGCGCGATCAGCAGCGCTGACGAGAGATTCGCATGGGTCAGGAATACGGTCGCTGTGGCCCCGACCAGCGCCCCGGGGACGGTCGCGATCTCGAGGAACATCCCGATCCGGATGTCGGTCAAGCGGTCTCGGACGTACGCGGCGCCCGTCGCGGACGATGTCGCGAGGATCGTGACGAACCCGGTCCCGATGGCTACGGGAACGGACGTGGCGAACAGCACGACCAACAGGGGGATCATCACCACGCCCCCGCCGAGACCGGTCAGCGAGCCGACGAGACCGGCGATGACCGCTACGAGGAGAAGGAGAACCACGAAGAGGACAAGTTCCACAGGCCCCCACAGCGCTCGGATTGGAAAACTCCTCGCTCATATCGGGAGGGACCCACGCCCAAACGAGGTGAATCGGGCCCTTCCCTACCCGCTCTCGGCTCGCCGGTGAACCCAAGGGCTCTAACTCTCGATCCCTCCTCCGACACAGCTATATGCGCACCTCAACGTGCCTAATTTCGGTGGTTGCCCCGTGGGACGCGGCAAGGCCCGGGCGGGAACGGCAGGAGTAGCTCGATGAACGACTTCCTCCTCTTCATGGCGCTGACCGCAGTGATGGGAATGTCGATCTTCCTGTCGCTGCCGGTCGTCTACAGCAAACGGGCTCAAGGTCGGTGGGCGGTCGGATTGAACGCCGCCGCGATCGGGATCCTCATCTTCCTCCTCGCGGACATCTTCGGCGACGTGGCCACAATCATCTACCCGAGCGGTTACGTGGCCAACCTCGGCTACTCGGTGGCCTTCGGGGCCGCGTTCGTCGCGGCGTTCATCGGCCTCTACGTGGTCGATAACGTTCCCCGCCGGGCCGCCGCGGTCCGGGAGGGGGGTCCCCGTCTGACCGCCCTCATCATCGCGACGGGGATCGGCCTCCAGAACCTCACGGAAGGGCTCGTCTTCGGGGTCAACTGGACCGAGGGGGCGCTCGGGATCCTCGCCGTCGTGTTCGTCGGCTTCCTGCTACAGAACATCACTGAAGGGTTCCCGATCGCCTCCCCGTTCCTCGGCACGACCGAGCGGCGCGGGTTCCCGACGATGGTCGGGCTGTTCCTCGTCGGAGGCCTACCGACCCTGGTCGGCGGGGTGATCGGGTACTACTGGTCGAACGACCTCTTCCTGGTGATTTTCGACGCCCTAGCCATCGGAGCGATCGCCTACGTGATCCTACCGATGCTCCGGATGGCGTTCCGGCCGCTCGACTCGGCGGAGGCGGCCTCCCGGCGCAATCGACTCGTCTACCTCGGCGTTATGGTCGGTTTCCTCGTGGGGTTCGCCGTCAACGCGGTCTAAGCGAACGTGTGCGACAGACGGCTCAGCTGCCGACCTGGTCCCGGACCTGGGTCCACCGCTCCGGCCGGAGGGTCTCCTTCGCGAGCCGCATCGCGTCCGCGAACCGGTTCGGCGCGGGGTCGGTCTTCATTCCTGCCAGCAGCACCTCCAACTCGTTGACGTTCAGCGCGGGCAGCGTCCAGCGCATCCACGTCTCGAACAGTGGGAGCGGGATCGTGTTGTAGAACTGGGCCCGCATCGCCCGGAGCTGCGCGTCCGTGAAATGCTCCCACATCACCGGCACGAGGACCGCTTCCTCGTTGTTGAGGTGGGCGAGGTAGAACGCGAACAGGTCGTTGGCTTCCGACACCAGCGCGTCGCCGAGCTCGATCCGACGCAGCGGGTCCTTGGCCTCCAGGAGCTCGTCGCACTTCTTGGCCAAGCTGTAGACCCGCCGCACGATCACGGCGTGCTCGGCGGTCATCATCCGGACCGGCTCGTCGTCGAACGGTCGGACCGCGGAGAAGAGGTCCCTCTCCTCGTGAATCGAGTGCGTCTGGAGCAGGCACAGGATGCAGTTCGAAAGGGAGTTCGTGAGGTCCTGCCGCAGCTGCATCGCGATATCGTTCGATTCGGCGACGCTCGTGAAGTCGGTCGTACCGATGCGGAGCCCGAGGGTGAAGAGCATCGAGCGGATGCCCTTGTGGACCGGCCGGAAGAGGTTCTCCCTGGTCGACATGATGGTGGTGTCTGTAGAATTGCGGAGTCCCCCCAATATACGCTTTGGTGCGACATGTGCGATTCCGGCCCGTGAATCGGGTTGACGCAGACCCTTTTGCGCTGGACGGGGTCCGTGGCGCGATGGCCGCGCCTCGATTGTCGGCCTCGACGACCGCGGCCGGGACGCCGTACGACCCGCGGGCGGCGACGGGAGTCCTCGTCGTCCTCGCGGGAATGGCCCTGATGGTCACCTACGTCGAGACGATGGTCCTCCCCGCGTTCAAGACGTTCACCGTCTTCTTCGACTTCCCGCCGACGACCACGGTCGTCTGGATCGTCTCGGCGTACCTGCTCGTCGGAACGGTGGCCACTCCGATCTTCGGCAAGCTCGGCGACAAGTACGGCAAGAAGCGGATGCTCCTGGTCGTGATGAGCCTCTACGCGGTCGCGGTCAGCATCGCCGGCTTTGTCCCGAACATCGGGGACGTGCTCGGCGTTTCAACGGCGAACCAGATCTACCTCCTGATCGGCGTCCGGGCGTTCCAGGGCCTCGGGATGGGGATGTTCCCGCTCGCCTTCGCGATGATGCCCGAGGTATACCCGGCCCGGAAGGTCGGTCAAGCGCAGGGGATCGTCTCCGGAATGTTCGCGGCGGGGGCCTCGTTCGGGCTCGCGGGAGGCGGGTACCTCGTCTACCAGTTCGGCTGGCAGTTCACCTTCCACACGATCGCACCGGTCGCCGTGCTGCTCGTGATCGTCGCGTACTTCATCCTGCGGGAGTCGCCGAACCGCGCCCCGCTCCCGATCGACCTCCCCGGGATCTCGAGCCTCGGGTTCGCCCTCGCGATGGCCCTTTTCGGCCTCACCGAGGGGGTCTACTGGGGCTGGGGGAACTTCTCGGCCGTCACCTTCGCCGGCGTCCCGTGGGGCGTTCCGGAGTTCTTCCTCCTCGCCGCCGCGGCCGTCGCCTTCTTCCTCTACTGGGAGCCGCGGGCGTCGGTCCCGGTGGTCTCCTTCAAGGCCCTCAAGGAGCGGAACATCTGGGTCTCGAACGTCAACGGCGTGATCGTCGGGCTCGGGATGTTCCTGCTCTTCGTCGCGATCACGATCCTGGCCGAGGACACCTTTCCGCCCGGGTTCGGCTACGACGAGTTCCAGCTCGGGCTTCTCGCGTTACCCGTGACGCTCGCGATGCTCGGCTTCGCCCCCATCTTGGGCCGGTGGGTCGCCACCGCGGGACCGCGCCCGGTCATGTTGACGGGCTTCGGGGTGATGGGGCTCGGAGCGTTCGGGCTCGCCATCTACCATGCGAGCGTCTTCGAGATCGAGCTCTTTCTCATTCCCTCCATGGTCGGGAACGTCGCGGTGCTGATCGCCATGTCGAACGTCATCGTCCTCTCGGTCTCTCCCGAGGAGCTCGGGATCCAGACCGGGATGAACCAGACGTTCCGCAACCTCGGGAGCGCCATCGGGCCGGTGCTCGCCGCGGCGATCACCGCGAGCTACGTCACGTCGGTCCTCGTCACAGCGCCGCCGCTCCCTCCGGTGTACAAGAACGTACCCGCGGTCGCCGGGTTCGTCCTCCTCTTCGAGATCACGGCGGCGGTCGCCGTCGTCGGATTCGTGCTGACGCTCCTCCTGAGGAACTACCGCTTCCGCGCGGACGGAACCCGGGTCGACGCTCCGTCGGCCTCCCCGAGTCCCCTGATGCGCCCGACGGCATCCGAGCCCGCTCCGAGCGCGGCCACGGAACGATAGGCCCATCGCCCGGGGCCGCTCGGGAAGTGGACGGCGTTCGACGCAAACCACTCATCAACGGTCCGGTCTCTCCCGAGGGTCCATGAAGGCGATCCAGGACTACTACCCGGACGAGTTCGCGCAGTGCTTCGGCTGCGGACGGCTCAACGACCACGGCTACCACGTCAAAAGCGTCTGGGTCGGCGACCTCACCGAGGCCCGGTTCACGCCCCAGCCGTACCACACCTCGATCCCCGGGTTCGTGAACGGGGGGCTCCTCGCGTCCCTCGTCGACTGCCACGCGACCGGGACGGCCGCCGGCGCGGCCTACCGCGCCGAGGGCCGGGAGATGGACACCCTGCCGGCCCACCGCTTCGTGACCGCTTCGCTACGCGTCGACTACCTTCGCCCGACGCCGCTCGGCCCGGAGCTCCTTCTCCGGGGACGCGTCCTATCGATCTCCGGTCGCAAGGTCGTCGTCGAGGTCACGGTCTCCGTCGGTTCCGAGGTGACCGTCCGTGGCGAGGTCGTCAGCGTGGAGATCCCCGACTCGATGCGGCCGGGTCGGCCCCGCACCGAACGTTAGACCCCACGTCCGCGACGGGTAAAATACGGCGGGCCGTTACCGGGCCCATGAAGACCCGTCGGCTCGGTCGGAACGGGCCGGTCGTATCGGCGATCGGCCTTGGCTGCATGGGGATCTCCCAATCGTACGGGTCGCCGGACGAGGCCAGTGGGGTCGCGACGATCCACCGCGCGCTCGACCTCGGCGTCACGTTCCTCGACACCGCCGACGTCTACGGCCCGTTCACCAACGAGGAGCTCGTCGGCCGCGCGATCCGGGGACGACGGGACGAAGTGTTCCTCGCGACCAAGTGCGGGTTCGTCCCCGGGAGTGACAGCCGCCCCTCCGGGGTCGACGGGAGCCCCGAACACATCCGCTCGGCGTGCGACGCGAGCCTACGCCGCCTCGGGGTAAAGACGATCGACCTCTACTACCTTCACCGGGTCGACCCGAAAACCCCGATCGAGGAGAGCGTCCGGGCGATGGCCGGGCTCGTCGCCGAGGGGAAGGTGCGGTACCTCGGGCTCTCGGAGGTCTCGCCGAAGACCCTTCACCGCGCACTCGCGGTCCACCCGATCACGACGGTGCAGAGCGAGTACTCCCTGTGGACCCGGGAACCCGAGAGCGGGATCCTGCCGGCGTGCCGCGATCTCGGGGTCGGGTTCGTCCCGTTCAGCCCCCTCGGACGCGGGTTCCTCTCGGGGAAGGTACGCAGCCTCGAAGGCCTGCCCGAGAACGACTTCCGCCGGGGAGTTCCCCGCTTTCAGGGGGAGAACCTCTCCTCGAACCTGGCCCTGGTCGATCGCCTCGGCGAGCTCGCGCGCGAGAAGGGCTGCACGTCGGCCCAGCTCGCCCTCGCGTGGGTCCTCGCGCACGGCGAGGAGGTGGTACCGATCCCCGGTACCAAGCGTACGAAGTATCTCGAGGAGAACGTCGCGGCGGTCGACCTCGTCCTCTCGCGCTCCGACCTGGCTCGGATCGAGAGCGCGATGCCCAAGGACGCCGTCGCCGGCGCGCGGTACTCTCCGCAGAGCGCCGCGCTCGTCGATCGCTGACCGGAGGGTTTGGGCGGCGGTCGCCGGCTCACGCGGCCGGAGCGCTCTCGAGCAGGGAGTCGAGGAGACCGACGGGCGGACAGCCGAGGGCGAGCAACGTATCGTGGAACGACCGGAGGCTCCCGCCGAACTTGGTCGCCAAGAGGCGATGACGTGCGTTCAGGATCGCGAGCTTACCGAGCGTGTAGCAGAAGTACTCGGGGTTGAACGTCCCGCGGATCGCCTCGCGCTCGGCGGGCAATCGCTCCATGTGGGCCTCGGTCTGGAACAAACGGGTCGCTTCCTCGAGCGTCATCCCGCCCGTGTGCAGCCCGATCGAGACGAGGAGTCGGGTGTTGCGCAGGAGCGCGTCGTGGAGCTGGGCGACCTCGGCGAGCCGGTCGTCGTGGCCGACCCCGTTCTCGACCGCGAGCTGCTCCGCGTAGTGGGCCCACCCTTCGACGAACGACGGCGAGAGGTAGACCTTCCGGGCGAGGCTTCCGGGCGTCCGGCGGAAGTGGAGGAACTGTAGGTAGTGGCCGGGATAGACCTCGTGCACGGTCGTGTTCCGGAGGATCGAGCGGTTGAGCGAGCGGAGCCATTCGTCCTGTTGCGTGGCCGTCCATTTCGCGTCGACGGGCGTGACGTAGTAGACACCCTCGCTCGATGTGGAGTCGAACGGTCCCGGTGGGTTCATGCTCGCGGTCGAGAGCGCGCGTCCCCACACCGGCGTCTCATCGACCCGACAGCGCGCCTCCTCCGGCACGGTGACGAGCCCGTGGTCCGACACGAACCGGCGGGTCTCTTCCACGAACGAACGGGCGGTCGGGATCAGCTCCTCCGCGGTCGGATGGGTCTGGTTCATCTCGTCGAGGAGCTCGGGAACGGTCCGCTGGGAGGCACGCGCGATCTCGTCGAGGCGGCGCTGATTGCGCGCGAGGTCGGCCGTCCCGGCCCGGCGGATCTCCTCGAAGGGGGCCTCGATCCCCTCGCGCACGAACAGGAGCTGCTGGTAGAGCGTGGGACCGAGAGCGAACTCCGGCACGGCCTTCGGTAGCTGATACTCGCGAAGCCAGTGCAGGAACTCGGTGATCGCCGCGACGGCGGGAACGCGCACCGCGCGCACCTCCTCGGAGAGATGCGCACGGTCCGCGAACTCCTGCGCTTCATCGAGGTGGGCCGGTAGACCGCTGCCGATGGCCAGCGAGAGGTCGACGAACGGCTTCGGGAGCGGGCCACGGAGGCGGTCCCGTCCGTCCTGGAGGAGGCGAGGGACCTGCTCGAGCGTTCGGGCGATCGCCTCGACCCGCTGGGCCGCCGGGGCGTAGTCCCGGATCAGGTACTGTGTCAGCGACACCGAACCGAGGTAGTTCATCGGATTCCGCTCCAGGTCGGAGACCGAACGGATGTCGAAGAGCGGACTCTCGAGCAAGAGGGTCAACAGGAAGCGGTCGCTCTTCCGCGAGGACGGGAGCGACTCCTCCGGCACTTCCGATAGGCGGGAGAGCAGTTCGTCGGCTCCTCGCGTCCAACGGTCGGTCGCGGCGACCGAGAAGTCGGGAAGGCGACCGTCGTACTCGTGAAGCCCGAGGCCCACGGCGTATCCCGGCTGCAGGACGAACAGGTGGTCGATGACGGCACGTTCGAGCGCGTCGAAGGGGGATGTCTTAGAGGTGGGGGCGGCCATGAGGATCGAAGGCAGGGACCGAGGACCGCACAAAAGCTCGCGGGCCGACGGGGCGTGGCGGGGCAGCGGCCTACTCGACCCACGTCATCCGACAGTTCGGACACGTGTGCCCGGATAGTGGCGTGCCGCAGACGAAACACTTCGACAGTCCGTCCGGTGGCGAGGGGTGGGGTGGAGCGCGGTCGGGGGTCGGTCGGTCGGGGAGCGGAGGGGGGATCGTCGCGGGGACGGGGACGGGAGCCTCGGGCGGTTGAGGAGCCGACGGTTCGGGAGTCGGCTCGATCGGCGGCGACTCCGGCTCGGGAGCCTTCGTGCCCTCATCCTCGGGCTCGGCCTCCTTTTCCCGACGGAAACGTCGGAACAGGGACATCGTCCATCACGAGCCGGACGGCCCTCATTACTCCGGCGTCGACCCAGCCAAACACGTTTTTCGGCCGTGCGGCTCACCCGGGGCATGCCTTCCGCGCCGTCCGAACGGCTTCGCGAGCTCGGGATCGTGCTTCCGTCCCCCCCGCGGCCGGCCGGGACGTACTCTCCGGTGGTCCTGGAGGGAGAACGGGCCTGGGTCTCCGGCCAGATCGTGACCGAGGGCGGCAACGTCGCTCATCCGGGTCTGGTGGACCGGGACGTCCCCGTGGACGTCGCACGGGACCTCGCTCGGCGGGCCGGACTCCAGGCGTTGAGCGCCCTCGCCGCCGAGCTGGGCTCGATCGATAGGGTCGTCGCGGTCCTTCGCGTCACCGTCTATGTCGCCTCGTCGACCGGATTCGGCCAGCAGCATGTGGTCGCGAACGGGGCCACCGACCTGTTCGTCGAGCTGTTCGGGGACGCGGGCCGACCGGCTCGCGCCGCGGTCGGCGTGGCCGCGCTCCCCCTGAACGCCCCGGTCGAGGTGGAGTGCCTCGTCCGAACGAGACTTCCGAAGTGAAGCCCGCCCCCTGGGAGAGGGTGTATCGGGAGGGCCGGGACCTCTTCACGGTCAACCGAACGCCGGGAACGAGCGTCTACGGAGAACGGCTCACCACGGTCGAGGGTGTCGAGTACCGCGCGTGGGACCCGTTCCGTTCCAAGCTCGCGGCCCTCCTACTCAAGGGAGCTCCCGGCGACCTGCTCGGCCGCCCCGCGACCGTCCTCTACTTGGGAGCCGCCCACGGAACGACCGTGAGCCATCTTTCCGACCTGTGGCCCGACGCGACGATCTTCGCGGTCGAGAAGAGCCCCACCTCGTTCGCTCGCCTGCTCGCGCTGGCGCGGACGCGACCGGGTCTGTTGCCGATCCTCGCGGACGCTCAGCTCCCCGAGCGGTACCAGGCGGACGTCGGCCCGGTTGACCTCCTCTACCAGGACATCGCCCAGCGGAACCAGGCGGACATCTTTGTCGAGAACGCGAAGGCGTGTCTCGCACCGCGCGCCCGCGGCGTCCTGATGCTGAAGGTCCGTTCGGTCACCCAGCAGCGACCGACCGCGGTCGTGGTCCGGGAGGCACGCTCGACCCTCACGACCGGCCGGCTCGCCGTCACGTTAGAGACTCCGCTGATTCCCTTCTCTCGCGAACACGTGGCGATTGCGGTCTCAACGTAGCCTGTCGCATTTCACAATCCGCTGAGATGTGGATTGCGATGTAGACCGTTGCTGTCCCCGAGTCGGGTGGTCGGGGTGGGCCAGCATAGACCGGACTCGCGCTCGCATGCGGAGATTTTGTTGATTGGCTGCGTACTCTTCACAATCTCGTGTTGTGCAGACTTCGGGGGTCTATTCTTTCACGACCAACCAAGGGAGCTGCACTCCAGCGACATTCGCACCGGATCACAGCAAAGCACCGTGGCGGTATTCTCAGTCACCCCCAGCGTGTCCTATGTACAAGTTGGTCACCAAATCACCCTTAGGGCCTTATGGTCAGAGAACACGACGCTCTGCGGCATTTCTCCGCTTTGGTTTCACTGGACAATCGAAGAAGACTCGGAAGCCACGGGAATTCTGAATGCCACTTACGGGTCCTCAGTAAATTTCACCGCTGACAGCTTCGATTCAGGTAATCTGGGAGTTTCTGTCCAGTCCGATGCCCTGCTCCATTGTGAGTCGAATCAATCGGTAGTCGAAGACTCCGTCGCCGCAGAGATCCTTGTTCGCTCACCACTGGAACTGGAAGGGCTCGGAGTGAGTCCAAACCCTCTTCCCCCGGATGCGACCACCACACTGCTAGGGACTATCGCAGGAGGAGAACCGCCCTACACCATCGAGGCGTTCTGGGGTGACGGCACGGAGACGGCCGTAACCGAAAGCGAGATTGGAAACTTCTCTCTCGACCACACTTTCTCTTCAGGAGCGTACCTCCCCTACGTCTTGTTGAGAGATTCAGCCGGCGATATTGTGAATCAGTCGACTCCAGAGGTCTTGAACGTCGGCCTGGGATTCGAAGTCGGAGTCCAGCCCTCGCTCTGGGAAACCGAGGTGGGACTGGATACCGTATTCGAGGGCGTATCGCAAAATCCTCCGGCCGGATGGATTGACGTGTTCACGTGCGCAAATGCGACAGTTGGTCAACCATGGACAACAGAGGCCCAACCAAACGCTACGGATTTCGATTGCACGTTCAACACCCCTGGCATTGCCGAGGTCCTTTTCGAGGCCGCTTCTCCTAGCCCTGGCGGACAATCTCGCACGGCGATTCTGTACGAAGTCGTGCGGGCCCAGCCTCAGATCAGACTTAGCCCCGTTAATTTGACGGGAGAAGTGGGGGCAGACTCCGTCGTCCGCATTGCTTTGACTGGAGGGGTTCCACCGGAGGCAGTGAGATGGAACCTCACTGGCAACCAGTCGGGCGGCGGGGAGATCGCGCAGTCGAGTGGCAATGGTACGCTTCAGCTGCAATCGGGAACTGTAGGGACATTCTCCCTAGGGGCGTGGGTCACAGACAGCGTCGGTGCAGTCGTATCAAGTGATGCGGTTCATCTGACGTTTAATCCGAGGATTTCAGCGTCGGCCGTCGGGACTGTTTCGTTTGGCGATTCTGGAGCACGTGCTAGAATCGCGGGGACAGTCACTTCCGGTTGTGCACCATTCTCTTGGTGGGTAGTTCCGACGCTGGCCACACAGGCAGAAACACAGACATCGGGAATCTTGCAGATGGTTGGTAATTTCACCTGGAGTGGAACCTACTCCATCGAAGGGAACCTCACAGTCATTGTCGATTCGATTGACTCCTGTGGGGTTTCTTGGAGTACTACTGTCACCTTAGCACTATTCCCGGTCCTTTCGGCGAGTGCCTCGGCTCTGGCCTCGCCGTCCCTCTGGAGGGGTACAATCGACCTGAATCTGACAATCCGGGGAGGGTGGCCACCATTTGAGGTCAGAATCAACTCGAGCGAGAATCAAACTTGGATTCGGAATGTTTCGGGCGATGGAAACTTCTACGAGTCACTCCACACTCAGGCGACCGGATCTGTAACCCTTCGACTCAGAGTGAATGACTCGATGCATGGCGTCGCTTACGCGAACCTGACGTTACACATCTCGCCAACACCATCGACGGAACCTCGGCCACCACCCGAGGTGTCCAGCCCTTCTGTCCACGGCCCGTCAGCCATACTGTTTTTCGGACTGCTCTGCAGCTTGGCGTTGCCAGTTGCGGTTGCCACAATCGCTGTCCATATTCGCTCGACACGGGGGAGGTTTCCGAGTGGTGCTGTACGGGGGGAGAAGACGGAACCGCCACCCTCAACGCGAACGGAGAGAGCTCGGCCACTTCCCTTTCGATGCCGTTCCAGAGGGAGGTTTATAGGCCCCCGGGGACCGGACAGGGGTCGTGGGCGCGGAGGCGACGATCGAAGGGCCGCCGCGTCGTCGGACGAGCTGGAGCCTGAAGACGATCGTCGAGGACGTGGCCGGGCGACCGATCGGGGAGCTTCAGGACCCCGAGCGGCCGGTCCACCCGTACCTGAAGGGAAGGGAGGGCGGGGTTCCACTGGACGGACCCGCCGCGAGGCCCCCGAACGAATGGTACGACCCGGTCGACCGCCTATATCCCCCGCTGATTGGCCCGACGGGCCGCGATTTCCACGGCCCGGACCAGGTGCACCACGCCGAGACGATCGAGCGGCACCGGTCGCCTCCGGGACACCTTCCGGGGCCGACCCACCGACCGGAACGGCTCTACCTGCACTACCTGCTCCTCCACATGGACCGGCTGAGCGACTCGGCGATCCGGTACCTCAAGATCGCCGTCGACGAGGAGATGGCGCACCGGGCCGGGACGAAGGAGCTTTCCGGGAACGAGACGGACCAGGAACCGGATAACTCGTGAGCCCGCGCGCTCGAGCGCTCGCCTCCAGCTCCCGGTAGACGCCCTCATCCCACTCGACGCCGACCGCGTTACGGCCCCACCGCGCCGCCGCCCACAGCGTCGTTCCGGTTCCCGCGAACGGGTCGAGGACGGTGTCGCCCTTGACCGAGAACATGCGAACAAGGCGTTCCGCGAGCTCCGCGGGGAACGCGCCGCTCCGTCCGCGCGAGGAGATCTGCCGGACCCCCCGGATATCGGTCCACACCTGGCTGAACCATCGGTCCCGTTCGTCCCGGGAGAAGCGGCTCGCAAGGCGCGCCGGGTCGTGCTTCGAGAACTGACGCAGCCGTCCGTTCCTGAACAGGAGAATGTACTCGCAGTCGAGGGTCACATAGGCGTTCGGGGGCAGGAAGCCGGAGCCCAGGAAAGCGTTCGGGCGGTTCGTCGGCTTCTTCCACAGGAGGTAGGGGAGGGGAGAAAAACCGAGGCGCGTGGCGGCCACGATGGTCTCCGACGGGTTGGGCCAGACCCGGAACTCCCCGTCGACCGAACGCAGCGCGTCGCCGATGTTGACGGCGAGGATGCCGCCCGGGACGAGGGCGCGAAGGCACTCCGCCCACGCATCGCTGAGGACCCGGAGCATGCCGGGATAGTCGTCCGCTCCGAGCGCTCGGAACAAGCCGTCCCACTGAGGGATCATGGGATACGGCGGGGAGGTGAGCACGAGATGGACCGACGCATCCGCGACCCCGGTCATTCGCCGTGCGTCACCGAGGATGAGCCGAACCGTCCCGGAACGGGTCGACGGCACGCCGGGAGCAAACCCTGGCACGATTAATACCGCCGGCCCTCTGGCCGCCGCATGCGGCTCGACCGGCCGGTCCTCCAGGTCGCACTCGACTTCGAGAACCTCTCCCGGGCACTCGTGGCGGCGCGGGAGGCGGTCGAGGGAGGGGCGGACTGGGTCGAGGCCGGGACTCCGCTCGTCAAGAGCGAGGGTCTGGACGCCGTGCGGGAGCTCAAGAAAGCGTTCCCCGACCACCGGGTCGTCGCCGACCTCAAAGTGATGGACACCGGCGCCTTCGAGGTCGAGATCGCTGCGAAGGCGGGAGCCGACATCGTTACCGTCCTCGGGGCCGCGGACGACGACACGATCGCGGACGCGGTCCGCGGCGGCGAGCTCTATGGCGCCGAGGTGATGGTCGACCTGCTCGGCGTTGCGGACCCGATCGCCCGGGCGAAGCGGGTCGCGGAGCTGGGCGCCGCCGCGGTCTGCTGGCACGTCGGCATCGACATGCAGATGGCCGGCAAGACGCCGTTCGCTGTCCTCGGAGAGCTCGCGAAGGCGTGCCCGGTTCCGGTCGCCGTCGCGGGTGGTCTCACGAGCGAGACGGTGGCGGAAGCGGTGCGCGCCGGCGCCCAGGTGCTCATCGTCGGCGGCGCGATCACGAAGAGCCCGAAGATCGTCGAGGCGACCCAACGGATCGCGGAGGCGATCCGTACCCAGAAGCCGGTCGAGAGCGAGCACTTTCACCGGTACGGAGGCGAGGAGCTGCGGACGGCGTTCTCGAAGGTGTCGAGCCCGAACGTGACGGATGCGATGATGCGTCAGGGCGCGATGCACGGGCTCCTTCCTCACCTCACGGGACCTTCGGTGCGGATGATCGGTCCGGCCGTCACCGTCGTGACACGGGATGGGGACTGGGCGAAGCCGGTCGAGGCGATCGACCGCGCGGGTCCCGGCGACGTGATCGTGGTCGACGCCGGCGGGGGCACCACCGCGGTCTGGGGGGAGCTCGCGAGCTGGTCGGCCCACGGACGGAAGGTCGCCGGCGTCGTTGTCGACGGCGCGGTCCGGGACCTTGACGCGATCCTCCACTTGGGCTTTCCCGCGTTCAGCCGGTCGGTGAGCCCGAACGCGGGCGAGCCGAAGGGCCACGGGGAGATCGGAGTGGAGGTGACCGTGGGAGGTCAGAAGGTCCGGCCCGGCGACTGGATCATCGGTGACGTGAGCGGTGTGGTGGTCGTGCCCCGCGAAAGGGCTCAAGAGATCGCGAACCGCGCTCTCGACGTCTTCGAGCACGAGAACCGGGTGCGGGAAGAGATCCAGCGGGGTTCCACACTGAATGCTGTCCAGAAGCTCGAGCGCTGGGAGCGCGTGGGCTGAACCCCCTCCGCGTGCCGGCTCGCTACCCCAACGGGTCCTCGTCAGTCTCGGTCCCGCCAGTCGAGCGAGTCGAGGAACCTCTCGCGCGTCCACAGTGTGTCGCGGGCCGTGCGCTCCCAGGCCGCCTGATGCCGACTCGGCCCCTTCCAGAGGTATTCCCACGGGTCGGGGTACTCGACCTCCCAGAGCACGAGCCGTTCCGGCTCCGCCATCGGTAATGTCAGCCGGACCTGCCCCTTCAGGGCCGCATCGAGCCGTTCGCCGGACAAGCGTCCCGCTTCTACCTCGCGCAGGGCGGCCACGATCTTCCGCACCATCCCCCACACGAACGAGGGCGCCCGGATCTCGATCACGGCCCCTCCAGGGACCGACGTGACCGTTACGGACTCGACCGTTCTCCAGAGGGGTGTCGCCGAGGAGACCGCACGGCCGAACGACCGAACGTCGATCGTGCCGGAGAATCGTCGCGCGACTCCGGGCCACGCGCCGAAGTCGTGACGGCCGCCCGGTTCGAAGTACCGGTAGATGCGACGCGTGGCCGCTCTTACGCGGAACGACGCCGTCACGGCTCGGGCCGCCGTGAACGCGATGTCGGGAGCGATCCCGTTCAGCGCTCGGAGAAGAGCGCTGCCCCCGACCTCCGAAGTCAGCGCGACCGCGTTTCCCACGGCGCTCACACCCCGGTCGGTCCGGCTCGCGACTTCGAGACGCGCCGCCGAAGCGGACGAGGCGAGACCGCGCCGAACAAGCCCCGCGGTGACCGTTCCCTCGACTGTTCGGAGCCCGGGTTGCCGCGCCCAACCGAAGTAGCCCGAACCGTCGTACTCGACTCGAACCAACCAACGCGCCGTGGAGAGACCTACCCGGACCGAGCTATTGAACGTTCACCGGACGGGGGTGCCCCACGGCCCCCACAAAGGGGGCCGTTCTGCCACGGGTGCGCTAAGTTCCGAGAGGGAGACCCGGGCGGTTTCGCCGGAATAAGAAAGGACGTATGCTATTGGCCCTACTATGGTGAATGTACAACACTATAGTCTACCGAGATTATCTATATAACACATCCCGGGCTCGAACGGCCGATGCGAGACACCGGGACAGCGGACCCCCCGACGTGCATGGCGGTGGGGGACTTCTCCGCCGAGGACAGAGCGTCTCGGCCGGTCACGCGGCCGGGTTCGGTCGACCCGGGTGCGACCGCATCGTCCCTTCGCGGAACCGCGGGTGCGGCTCCTCGATAGGGTGCGAACGCGACCGTCTACGAAGGAGAACAAGGAGAAACAAACAGATGAGCGGTACGAGTGAAAGTGCGAACACAAACACACCAGCGGGCGACCAGATCGTCCGACGCAAGGGATCGGGCCGAACCGGAGCCTACATCGTGGCCGGAGTGGTTATCGTAGTGGTCATCATCCTCCTGGCCGGGTACTTCGGGGCGGGCTGGTTCAAGTCGTCGACGAGCTCCAACAACAACGGCACGTGCACGGCACCGGCCTCGACCACCGTCAGCGGCGCCGGGTCGACGTTGGTCGCGCCCCTCATGACCGCCTGGGCCCTCAGCTACACGGCGAGCACCGTGAACTACGCGTCCGTCGGTAGTGGGGCAGGCATCTCCGACATCACGAGCAAGACGGTCGACTTTGGCGCCTCGGATGCGCCCTTGAATCCGGCGCAGCGGACGGCGATCCCGTCTCCGGGAGTCTTGACAATCCCTGAGTCGATTGGAGCGGCCGTTCCCATCTACAACCTTCCCTCCGTGAGCGGGACACTGAAGTTCACGGGCCAGGTTCTCGCGGGCATCTACATGCAGGCCCCCGGGTACACGAACTGGAACAATTCGGCGCTCCAGGCCATTAACCCGGGCGTCACGCTGCCGAACGCCAACATCGTCGTGGTTCACCGGTCGGACGGAAGCGGCACGACCTTCGCGTTCTCGAGCTTCCTTGCGCTCTCGAACGCGACCTGGGCCGCGACGTACGGCCACGCCACGACCATCAACTGGCCGACCGGAGAGGTCGGGTCGAAGGGGAACTCGGGCGTTACGGGGACCGTGAAGAGCACGGAGTACGCGATCGGCTACGTCGACATCAACTACGCCCTGACGGAGTCCGTGGCGTTCGGGGCCGTCAAGAACCCGGCCGGAAACTACATCGTGGCCAACATCACGAACATCGCTTCCGCCGTCAAGGACGCCTCGGCGACCTTCCCGACTCCCGCAGGGGACTGGTACAACTTCACCGTCGAGAACTCCCCCGGCGCGCAGGACTACCCGATTGCGACGTTCACCTACCTGTTCGTCTACACGGACCTCGGGGTGGCGTACGGGTCGAGCATGTCGTTGACCACGGCCGAGAACCTGGTGAACCTCCTACTGTGGATGGTCAGTGACGGCACTGGTCAGGGCCAAACGTTCGCGGCCG
>DATJVA010000004.1:0-12630 GCA_035502015.1 Thermoplasmata archaeon
AGCGGGCAAGAATAAACTCCCCGTCAAGCCAGCTCGACACGGCTCGTTCCGGCGGAGGGTACGCGATGACATCGGCCCGAGCGCTCTCGTCGGCTGTTCGGCCAGAATTTATCATATCGTCTAACGCTATCACACTCGACCCGACCTCCGCCGGGGATCATGGTCGAGCTACCTTCCGAATTCCGCACTTCTGCGATGGCCTACTACGTCTGGAGTCGGAGCCCGAGGGCGGCCCACGTCCTAGGCTACGCGCTCGCGCGGTTCGTCGACCCCGCGTTCCGGTGGATCACGATCCGCGAATCCTCCGGCGCGCCCTCCGAGGAGGAGGGATGGGTGGGTTCGCTCCTGCCTCGGGACCGGATCCTCGAACCCCTCACGGACCGAGAGATGGGCCAGTCCCCGCCGGTCGGACGGGAGACCTACCGCGCGCTCCTCCGGCCCGAAGGAGAGACCAATGAGCGGATCGCTCTCGACCACTTCTTCCTCCTTCCGCAACGCCTTCAGCGGTTGCTCGACGAGGGTCCGACCGCGAAGGGTCCGCGGGTCGTCGTCTGCGCGAACACGAACCGGGTCCGTGACTTCTATCCGAGCGACCCGGAAAGGCTCCGGGCGTACACCGACGTCTTCCCCCGGACAGGATTCTCGATGATCACGACGTCGATCCCCCCACCATACAAAGGCCGGTACGCCTTCGACATCGTGCTGCGGCTCGACGTGGGCGAGTCCGCACAATGGAGGAGCGCCCAGCTCGTGGTCGAGAAGGGGATGCGTTCGGGGGAGTTCCAGACCGGTGCCACCATCCCCGCGGAAGCGATGCCCTGGTATCTCGAGGTCGGGGACGCGGCCGAACGCGCCCCCGTGGGACCGAAGAGCCGTCCGTGATCAACAGCGTCCCCGTCTGTGGGAGGGCCGTCCTGAGGACCGAATGGCTCAAGAGGGGGGCGACCGCCCGGTGTGTCGGATGTGGAACGGGTCCCCCCTGGCGGACCAACCGCGAGGGACGCGGCCGCACCCCTCGACGCGGCCATCCTCGCCTCCCGGTGTGGTCTACGCTGCGGAGTGGTTGTCGCGGTTCCGGGCACTCTACGATGCGGAGGCCGAAGACCCCCGGACCTCTCTGGGTCTCTTCTACGAACGGCACCGCCGATTCGTCGCGGCTCCGAACGGTGGAGGACCGAACCGACCCGAATACACCTACGAGGAGTGGAACCGCGCGTTCGCCGCCTTCCTCGGCTCCCTCGCCCGCGACTTCGGTCTCGTGCAGACCGAGGATTGGGCCAACGAACCCCAGCTGATCTGGATTTGGCACGGACGGCCCGAGCGTCCCGCGGTCACCATCCGCGAGGCGAAGGTCGCGACCGATTCTGTGGTCCGTGAGGACCTCCCGTCGGTGGTCGGTTCCGGGGCTCTTCTCACCGTCCTCGTGCTCTACCCCGACTTTCCCGCGCCGGCGGGGGTAGTGACTTTCGATGAGGCGATCGAGCACTGGCGTGCCCGCGTTGGGCAGGAGCTCTCGACCCTCGAACTGGGCCGGGAGTTCCTGCTCACCGCGATCAGCGCGTTCGATTGGGGTCTTCCCGCTCCCTGGAGAGGATACGCCTGGCACCCGGTCGAGCGTGCGATGAAACCGCTGTAGGTTTCCGAGCCGCCGTCCGACGGGTGCCATTCAACGACCGTTCGCCCCTACCACTCATTGTAGGTCAGAGGACACTCTCGACCGACGAGAGCGACTCACGGGGGTGGGGAAGGGGCGATTCGCAGTCCAAAGAGGACCTCGCCTCCCACGAGGGTCATGCGGCTCCGAAGCCCCCACGCACCCAGGCCCCCTTCCTGGTAGCCGAGCTCCTTGCGCTCGACCGGCCGAAAGCCCCGGCTCCGGAAGAGGGAGATCGAGGGCGCGTTGTCCTCCTCTGCCGCCGCGTACACTACCGTGGCCCCGTCGTTCCGGAACCGGTCGAGGGCGTCGTCAAGGAGCCGCCCTCCGAGCCCCTCCCGTCGATGCGCGCCCGAGGTGGACAGGTAGTAGACATAGCCGACCTCGGGGGCCAAGCGCTCGAGAACTGAAACGGCGACGACCTCGCCGTTCAGCCGTATCGCACGAACCGTGGAGGCGGAGCGTAACGTCCGCTTCGCGTGCCATCGGTAAATCCCGACGAACCCGTCCTTCAGCACCGGCACAGCCCGCTCGCGGTCCGGTCCCACCAGGTCGACGAGCTCGGCGAGACCATCGCGGTGGCCCCCGCCCGAACGGTCGATCGGCACAGCCTTCTCGCCCGTCATGAGCCTCACTCGAAGACCGTTCCCTCGAGGTACGCGGCGGTTCCGAGCACGTTCACGGCCACACCGGGTCGTTCCCGCTCCGACATAAGACCCCGTCGAGTGCTGCCGAATAAGCAAGTTGGAGGAGTGGAGGTACCTACGGCGACCTCGGGCCGCTCGGTTTCGATCTCCCGGGCGGACGTTCTTCTGTTGCTGGCCCTCGGCCTCCTCTGGGGCTCGGCCTATGTTGCGATACGCGAGGGGATCGTCGCCGGGGCGTCCCCGTTTCCGTTCGCCGGGGTCCGCTATGCGATTGTCGCCGCGCTCCTCGGGCTAGCGGCGCTCGTCCGCCGCGAGCACCTCCCGGACCGACGAGCGATTCTCCTCTCCGCGGTCGTCGGTGGCACCCTCATCATTGGACTCTACGGGATGCTGCTCTACTGGGGAGAGCAGTTCACCTCGGGAGGATACGCTTCCGTTCTCTCGGGGACCGGTCCGCTTCTCACGGTGGTCCTGGCCTACGGCCTCCTTCCCGCTGAGCGGTTGTCCCGAGCCGCCGTCCTCGGAGTCGGCATCGGATTCGTAGGGATCCTGGTCCTCGTGCTGCCCAGCCTTCTGGCGGGGGTCGGGGGGAACTGGATGGGACCGGTCGCCATCACCGGGGCATTCGTCGTGTTTCCGCTCGGCACGGTCCTGCTCCGGCGATGGTCGCGGGGCCCCGAAGGGACCTGGCAGCTATCGGTTCAGTTCGGAGTCGGCGCCGGTGTCCTCGGGCTCGCCGTACTTCTCGCACCGGGACCCGAGCGTTTGCCGTTCACTGTCGGGGTCTGGGCCGCGATGGCCGCTCTCGTCGTCTTTGCCTCTCTGCTCGGGTACGTGGTCTACTTCCGGTTGCATCACCGCATCGGCCCGGGCCGGGCCAACCTCGTGGCGTATCTGCTGCCGCTCGTGGGTATCGGACTCGGCTCGGGCCTGTTCGGCGAGCCGATCACGGTGTGGGAGGTCGTGGGGTTCGTGCTCGTGGTCGGTGGCCTATCTCTGGTCTTCTCCTCCAACGAGCGAGCCGGACCGTCCGCGACTCCACCCGGGGACACCTCGCGCCCGTCCGACCCGGCACGAGCGAGCTAACCCGCTGAGCTCCATGGCCTGCGGCGTGCGGTGCGCGTCCGTGTGCCCGCGAGGAGTTGCCCCGACGAGGATCCGTCCGCGGAGCATCGGAGGGTCCTGGTCGGGGGTACGAACAGTTCGTACTAGGGGGGCATCACCGAGAGGAGGTTCGCCACCCGGGTCGTGGCCATGGACGCCGAAGCCTGGGGCATCTCTGCCTCTCTCGGTATATTGACCGCTTTCCTCACGGTGCTTGCCGTCCGCGGGTTCGTCCGGTTCTTCCAGACCCATCGCCATTCCCAGCTCGGTTGGGGCATCGGGCTTGGCTTCGGTGCGACCGCGACCGCCATCGAGCTGGCGGCCTATCTTGGGACCGTCTCGACGCTGATGCTGCAGGCGTACGTGTTCTTCTCCGCCGCGATCGTGGGCACCCTCTCCCTTGGGTCGGTGCGAGCGTTCCGACGACCCATCTACCGGTATCTCTACGCCGGCTACATCATCTCGATCTCGGCCATCGTGGGGTTCTTCTGCTTTACGACACCCGTCCCCTCTTCGATGGTGCAGGCCGGAGTGATCTCGGGCAATCCACCCACTTTTCTCCTGGTGCTCTCTTCACTGATCACGGGCCCCGCCACGGTGGTCCTGCTGGGCTTCGCCGTCATCTCCCTCCTCCGGGCGTTCCACTGGAAGGGGCTCCTCATGATCGCGGGCGCGAGCGTGCTAGCGGCCGGCGGTGTGTTCTACATCGCCTCGTTCCCGGTGGCCCTGTACTACGCAGAGTTCCTGGGCATCGTTCTACTGTTCATCGGGCTGACCGACTTCTCCCGGTGGTTGACCCCTGCCGCCGCGCCGTCCGCAGCCCCGAAGCAACGCGCCGCGTAGTGCATTGCTCCGTGCGAGGGCGTGGTCCCGCCGAACCCAGGTCGACCCCAACGCCTACGATGGCGTCCGCCGGGGCGCATCGGGGCCGAGCGACTCCGTCTCCGAGACCCCATGCGCCTTCCAGGTCCGGTGGACGCGCATGTGGTTCACTCCAAGGTATCGGGCCAGCGAGCGAGTGGTCCATCGCTCGCCTTGGGGTGGCGGAACGCTCCGCGTGATGAGGAGGACCCTCGCGGCGATCTCGGCGGAGAGAGAGCTCGGACGCCCCGTCCGAGGTGCGTCCCGCAGACCGCCCTCCAGTCGTTGGACGGCGAAGCGGCGACGCCAGAACGACACCGTAGATGCGTCGACCCCGAGGATTCGCGCGATCTCGCCGTTCGACCGGCCCACGGCCGCGCCCAAGAGGATGCGTGCGCGCGTCCGCCTCCGCGAGGAAACTCCCCGGTCGTGCGCCATCTTGCGGAGACGGGCCAATTCGTCGAGAGAAAGGGTGATCCGGACCGCCCTTCGCACATCCCCCCGATTCCTTTCGGCCGATAAAGATACGCGGAACGCCGGTTCGGGCCGGGACCGTTCGCGCCGACGACCGCAGGTCCTATTGGGAGTTCAGCCGGCGGCCTCGGCGTGGGATAGGCAGTCGGTGCACCATCCGCGCCCACGCGACCGGAGAGCCTCACTGAGACATTCCGCGCAGATCGGCCTCAGGCACCTCGGGCAGGGTCCGCTCATGCGAAGGTTGAGGACCACCGTCGAGCAGGACGCGCAGACCGACCGAGCGCCGGGAGCGACCGGCCCGGAGCGCGAGCCCGGCGAGGAAGACGACCGTTCTACGACCACCTGTGCGCGGAGGTGGGGTGGGACGGGGTTCGCCGCCTCGAGAGAGAGGTCGTTCCGTCGAGCGTCCGCGATCGGGCTCTCATCCCGGAGCTTAGCGGCTCGGGATTCGCTCCACCCGACCCTCGGGTCATATCTGTCGGCCCGATCTTCCAGATCCCCGGCCTCACCGCGTCGGCTACGGTGCGGTGGTGAGCGTGAGGCTGTCCCCTCCGAATCGAGCGACAACGTGCCGAAGCTCCCGGAGGGATCGCTCGTTTCTCCGCGACCGATCCGAAGAGGCGCGTCATTCAGGAACATGCGTTGCGCGCCCGCGAGGGGCGGGAACATGCGGTCGAGCTCCTCTACGGAGAACGGCCGGTGGAACGGGACCCCAGTGCGCCAGTTTTCCGCCGCGACGCCGGTCGAAGACGGGTGGTAGGCGGAATGCGCGTCGCCCCGCAGATCGGAAGTGCTGGCACGTTCGGGAGGAGTTTGCGCGGACCGAGGCGGCCGAGCCCCGGGCCCGGGTGGAGCCGCCGCGTAGTAGTTCCGGACGGGGAATGCCACGAGATTCCCGGCTTGACCGGGAGAGCGAACAACTCCCGTGCTTGGCGGCCCAGCTTCAGGACCCAATCGACGGCGCTCCCGCGGCAACCACGAGAGCCAGGTCTCGTCTCCCGGGGTCGCCGGGGCCGAGAGGACCCTCCACTCTGAACCGACTCCCGGGAGCTTGCTTCCGAGCTCGTCCGACGCCGTCGAGGGCCCGACCAAGACGCGGGCCGGGCCACGCGGGTCATGGAAACGGTCGACGGTCCCACTGGGTGCGAGGGGCATCGGCGCTCGGGAGTCCCTCTGGATCGCGAGCGATCCCAGGAGAACGGACATTCCTGCGGCCACGAAAACAACGGGCGTGTAGTTCGCAGTACCCGGCGGTAGGTCGACGAGCAGCAGCGTACCAAGAACGATCGTGGTCAGGGCAACTGCGATTGTCAGCCAGCGCAGCACGAGCGTGCGTCCATGTTCCCATCCATCCGCCGGCGAGAGGCGGGGCGTGCGAAGGGCAACCTCGTTCATTCGACCGTCAATCGGACCTGCCGGGCAAGGGGGCCATGAACCTATCGAGCCACAGGAATCCGAGGGTGGGGGAGTCCGCGAACATCCCCTGCTCGCCGGAGCAGGGAGAGTGGTTCACGCAAGCAACCCCCCCGGTGTCGCACACCGAAGAAGCGACCGCGGGCGGTCGTTACTTCTTCTTCTTTTTGCCCTTCTTTGGCATCTTTGTGTGTCTACCCGGCCGGCGACCGAGTGTGGTGAAGGATAGGACGCTCCTCCTATTTCAAGCGTGAACCACACGGCAGAGGGTTTCATCGAGGATCTCGAGTCCGGTCGCGAATGCGGGCGAACCGGGCATGACGCCGAGCCACCTCCACCGATTGTCCTTCGGAGGAGCGAGCTCGTCCGGTGAGTTCCTCAGACTGGCCGCGCGCGAGATACCACATCCGCGAGGATCGGGATCTGAGGAAGAGGAATCGCCCGAAGGTCCCGGAGGGGACCCGAAGAGATCCCCTTCTCGCAGACCAGTTGATTGGTCTTCCAGTCCTGGGCGAACTTGTCCTCGCCCTGGATGCGAAACACAAAATCGAAAAGGTCCCTCTGCGGACCCGGAGCAGCGCCGTATCCCACCATCACCGAGATGCCGGCGTTCCGGTGCACCTCAAGGATGGATGGGACCTGGTCGGCGGAGAACACGCTGTCCGCCCGGTGGGCGTTCGTGACCACCACCACGCCGGGGTGCCCGTTCGGCACCTGGGAGGCGATGATCCGCTGGGAAGTGTCGGGGAGACGAAGGAACTCGACGAACTGACGCAGCGAATCGACCGGCTCGTCCGGACGAATGACTCCGGCCAGCGAGGCTCGCGACGCCGGGTCGCTGGGCCGAAGGGCTTCGGGGACGTCCACGAGCCACAAGCGATCCGGCGGGATCCATCCGAGACGGATCGGGTCGCACGGCATCCGGGGCTCGTTCCTACTGCCGATTTCGACCCAGTGGAACTCGGGATTCGTGTTCGAGGCAAGCGCGAAGATGGTCAGGTTGACGAGTGGGCGAGACGGCCCGTAAACGAAGACATGGTTGGGAGTTCCGAACAGTTGCGTGGGGAACACAGCCGATCCGGGTTCGGGGCGGTCACCGGCCTCCGGCCGTGACCCTCTTCCAGGAACTCTTCGCAACGGCGAAGGCGGCGGCGCATGCGGAACCCCCGACCCACCGGGGGGACCATCCAGCGGATGCCCGGCTCGGCGACCGGTGAATGCGGGGTCCGTATCCAACGACATCGGCTGTTCTTGGCGGCGTGTGCCCAATGAAGAGAGACTCCTGGTGGGAGAAGTCGGCTCGCCGAACCAGTTCGGCCTCCCGAACGGGTTCGGGGCGGTGACGGGCCCTTCCCGGGGGGCAAACGTGCGTTCTGACGGAGAATGGTGCGGGCTTCGAGGTCCCCGACGAGCGACTTTCGAATTGGTTTATAACTACGGTTTCGAATATCCCCCGATTGGGTGCCGACCAGGAATCCCAAGCCGGGGAGGTCGAGTACCGTGTCCTCGCGGAGTCGAACGACGACGCGGGCGGAGGAGGGTCGGCGGCGGACCCCGCCCACCGTCCGCGAGCAGGACGAGAGGCGGTTCAAGGAGCTCCGCCAGACCGCGGAAGAGACGGCCGAAGGGCGTCTTCTCCTCGCCACCCTCCGGATCCGAATCCGGGAGAAGAGCCCGTGGACCGGTCCGTTCTCGCGGGCTCATCCCGGCGTGGTGATCGAGGTCCTCAATCGTTCCGAGGTCGGACGAGACCGCATGGTCTCGGACCATTGGATCAGCGGTCGACCCCCCGGTGTCTGGGCCCGCGAGATCTCCGGGTTCGCGGACGTCTCGAAGGTCGACAGCCTCGCGGAGGTGGGCGAGGGAAGCATCTATCGGGTCACCTATCGGAACCCTCCGATCGTCCACTTGTATCGGAGGCTCCGACTGCCCATCCATTTCCCGCTCCGTATCCAGGCCGGCTTCATCCGATGGGAGGTGGTGGCGCGCCGTTCCGAGTTCGAGGCGGTGATCCAGCATGCCCGGGACGTCGACCCTGGGTTCCAAGTCGTATCCATCCGTCGGCGGGCGCTGAGAAGCCATCTTCCCCTTCTCACCGACGCCCAACAGGAGCTCCTCAACCACGCGATGGCCGCCGGTTATTTCGCGGTCCCCCGATCGATCACGCTGACCGAGCTCGCGCGCCAGCTCGACCGGAGCAAGTCGGGGGTCTCCGAGGCGATCGCGATCATCGAGCGCAAGCTCCTCGAAAGCGCCCTGCGTCCGGCGAGCTTGGTTCCGTAGTAGCCGGCGCGTCACACTGAGGGTCGCCGCCCGGCCTCAGGCTGAGCGGACCTCGTGCATCGAGTGGGGAAAGCGGACCGGGGAAAATCGCACGGTCCCTGCGGGGACGCTCCAGTCAAGGACTACGACACGAAGTTCCCCGGCCACGACCTTGGGGTCCTCCTCGGCGATCGACCGCGCCTTCTCGGCCGAGACTCCGTAGACGCAGATCCCAACGACCTCCCCGTGACCGTCCGCCTCGGCGGGGCCCGCGGCGAGAAGGGCACCTTCGTCGTGCCTCTTCGCGAGGAACGCGAGGTGGGCGTCCTGGAGCGACGCGCTGGCCGCGTCGTCCATAGGCAGGGGTCGCTCGGGTCGACAGAGGAGCACTACCGTCCATTGGTCGAAATCCATAGCCGTCCGTCGGAGGTCAATGCCCCGGAGCCGGTGATTGCGGGGGAGTCAACTCTTCGACCCACGACCGCACCCGGGAATCCAGCATCCCGAGCGGGATCGCTCCTTCCTCGAGCACGCGGTCATGGAACGCCCGGGGGTCGAAGCGGTCCCCCAGCCGGTCCTCCGTGAAGCCTCGCAGCTCGCGGATCTTGAGCTGACCCATCTTGTAGGCGAGCGCCTGCCCCGGCCACACGATGTACCGGTCGACCTCCACCGCGATATCCACGTCGCTCTTTCCGGTGTTCTCTCGGAAGAACTGGATCGCCTGATCACGCGTCCAGCCCATCGCGTGGATGCCCGTGTCGACCACGAGCCGGATGGAGCGCCACATGTCGAACGTGAGCTGACCCATCTTCGAGTACGGGTCGCGATAGAACCCGAGCTCCTCGCCGAGGCTCTCGGCATAGAGCCCCCATCCCTCCACGAAGGCGGTCGGTCCGGTGTACCGGCGAAAGTCGGGAAGGTCGTCGACCTCCTGCGCCAGCGCGATCTGCAGGTGGTGGCCCGGGACCGCCTCATGGAGGCAAAGCGACTCCATCTCCCAACGGGGGCGGGCCTTCAGGTCGTACGTGTTGGCGAAGAACGTCCCGGCCCGTCCGGTCTTGGGAGCCCCGGGCATGTAGTAGGCCGCCGGAGAGCTCGGCGCGCGGAAGTCGGGAACGGGCATCACGCCGTACGGAAGTCGGGGGAGCTTCCCGAAGATCCGGGCCAAACCGGGGTCGGTCTTCTTGGCGATCACACGGTAACCGTCGACGAGGGCTTCGGCGGTCGCCGGCACGAACCGCGGGTCGGTGCGTAGGAACTCGAGGAATTCCGCGAAGGTCCCGGCAAAACCGGAGGAGGACTTTTGTGCCTCCATGGCCGCTCGGATCCGTCGGACCTCGGCGAGTCCGATCTCGTGGATCTGCTTCGGGGTCAGGTCGGTGGTCGTCTCCCACCGGACCAGGTAATCGTAGAGGGCAGGGCCGTCCGGAAGTGACGAGATTCCCGGCGTTTCACGACAGGCCGGAAGATACGTCGATACGAGGAACTCGTGCAGACGTGCGAACGCAGGTACAATGCTCGCCGAGTACGCTTCCTTTGCTTCGTCGGCCAAGCGCGTTCGGTCATCCGCTCCGACCCGTTCGGGGAACTCGGAGAACGCGTGGAGGAGGGGGCTCGCGAGGGGGTCGGCGGGAACGAGCCCCTGGACCTGGTCGGGAACTCCGCGGACCGCGACGCGGTGGCAGGTGAACCCCTTTTGCAGGCCGGCCTTGAGCAACGTGAGGTTCTGGTCGACGGCCGTACCGAGGCGCCTCAGGCGAGAGACGATGCTCTCGTACTCCGAGAGACAGGTTCGTGGCTGGACCTCGAGCGTCTCCGACGCCGTCAGGTGGATTCCTTCCATCTGGTTGATCGGGAGCCGAAGGTTGTGCGGCATCCCGAGTTGGAACGGCAACGGGTCGAGTCCGTAGGCGAGGCCCGACCGCGCGTCGTCAAGGAGTTTTCGGTACAGTCCGTAACTCGTGCCCTCGCGCGGGGAGAGGCGGGAGGAATCGATACGCCGCAACCCCGTGGAGCTTTCCGCGAGGTGACGAAGTCGCCGTTCGACCCCTTCGGCGGAGTCATCGGTCCACCGGTCGTCGAACCCCGGATATCCGAAGCTGGTCGCCAGCTCCGGATACTCGCTGAGCCATTGGCGCCAGTCGGACGCGAGGTATTCGCGGAACTTCTCGGACTCAGACTCGTGTGTCGCCATGGAGAGGTTGACCTCGTCCTCGGCCTGCGAGGAGCGGCGGCCCGAAGGTCCCTTCCTATTTGAGGCGACGCGATTCTCGCCCCTCCGCCGCCGCTCTCGAGCGGGTCCCACACGGGACCGTGCGATCGTCCTCCCGAACGGTCCGGTTCCGTCCGTCGAGACGCCTTCCTCGGCCAACGGAGACCCGACCGGCGAAACATTGCTCGGACCGAAACCGATAGAGCCGCCGAGCTGGATGCAGGGTGCGGGAGAAGCTCCGTGGTGCGAACTCGATCGTTCGCGGTGGCCTCGGCCCACCCTTCGAGCACGGCCGCGGGTATGGAAGTGCTCCGACAGGGCGGAAACGCTTACGACGCCGCGCTGGCCGTCAGCGCTTCGCTACCGGTGGTCCAGCCCCACATGAACGGCCTCGGGTCCGACTTCTTTGCCCTCGTCCGCGAGCGCTCCACCGTTGCTATCAACTCGAGCGGGCCGTCCGGACGATCCGTCACTCCGGAGGAGTTCCGAGGGCGCGGTCTCTCGCGCATCCCGGCCCGCGGGCCGCTGGCCTGCATCACCGTCCCCGGCCTCGTGGCCGCGTGGTCGGTGCTCGGTCGGAATCTTCGGCTGGGCTGGCGACGGGATCTCGCGCCAGCGATCCGGCTGGCGACCGGCGGCTTTCCAGCGAGCCCGAGCCTGGCACGCGCCGCGCGTTCCGTACGGTGGGGGGATGTCGACTTCCGGGCGCTGTACGGCTCCGTTGCTCCAGGCCACCGCCTACGCCAGCCGGCGATAGCCTCCACCCTACGGGCGATCGCCCGGGACGAGGGGCACGGATTCTACCACGGCGAGCTCGCGAGAAGGATATGCCGCGACCTTCGCGCGAAGGGCGGACTGCTCGAGCCGGCCGACTTCGAAGGCTTCTCGTCGCGGGTCGAGAAACCCCTCGGCGTCCGTTACCGGTCGTTCCGGGTCGAGACGAATCCACCGCCAAGTCAGGGGGCGACCGCTCTCATCTGGCTCAATCTTCTCGCCCGCCGGGACCTCTCCGGGGCATCGGAGCCGGAGCTCGCGCGGTCGCTCATCGACACGATGCGAGTCGCGTACCGATATCGAGCGCGGTACATCGCGGACCCAGAGTATGTGCCGTTCCCTCGGTCCTTGCTCCGCCCCGGAGCGGTCTATCAGGTCGGGAGGTGGTCTCGCCGGTGGTCTCCGAGCGCCTCGGACACCACCTCGTTCGCCGTCTACGACGGCGAAACAGGAATCAGCGCCATCCAGAGCAATTACGGTGGATTCGGTTCCGGCGTGGTCGTCGGTGGCACCGGGATCTCTCTCAACAATCGAGGTTCCTACTTCACCCTCGAGTCCGACCATCCGAACGCCCTTGCGCCGGGCAAGAAGACCTTCCACACGCTCATGGCGACCGTGGTGACCGGACCGCGGTTGGTTCTGCTCGGATCGATGGGTGGCGATGTTCAGCCCCAGGTGAACGTCCAGGTCCTGGTCCGTCACCTGGACCGGGGCCTGCCGATCCAGTCGGCCATCGCATCCCCCCGGTTCGCCTACCCTGCGAGCATCTACGGGACGGCTCCCTTATACTGGGAGGCCGGAGTACCGCTTTCGGGAGCCCGTCTTCTGCGGCGGAGCCCCCAGCTGTTCGGGCACGCCCACGGCATCTCGGTAGGCGACGAAACCGAAGTGGGGATCGATCCCCGGGGTGACGGCCTCCTCCCCCTCCCTTCATAGGCAGGAGCGTGCTACGGATTCGCGTCCTCATCGCCGAGAATCGAAGCGGGTCGGCGTCAAGGGGTGAAGTTCCGGAGAGCATGCCGTACGTGGAGTACGACGAGGTTGAGGCCATCTGCAAGGATTGCGGCCGTGTCTTTCGCTCGGAGGACGCCTTGGCCGAGCACCGTACCGAGGCGCACTCGTCGGAGGTGAAGGCTCCGAGTGAGCCGGCTCACCCGAAGACAGTGAGGTGCTCGCTCTGTCGCCAGAGATTCACCACGACGGCGGCGCTCCAGGACCACACCCGA
>DATJVA010000005.1:0-4516 GCA_035502015.1 Thermoplasmata archaeon
GGTTCCCAGGCCGGGGGAAGGTGGCCGAATTCCACCGGAGCGCCGGTCGCGCTCGCGTTGGCCGTCGAACCGCTCCCCATGGCCGAGCTCCTGCGCCTGTCGAGCCGAGAAAGGGAAGATGTACCTTTCGCTCGAAACGCTTCGCTCTTCCGCGACTAGAACCGCCGCTCGACGACCCCGTAGGCGACGCGCTCGAGGAGGTCGCGGTACGGACCTTTCGGCACGGGTTCAAGGGACCGGATCGCCCGGTCGGCCCACTCCATCGACTCCCGGGCGACCACGGCGTCCGTTCCCGCGAGGTCGGTGAGCTCCCGTAGCCGCAGCAGGTGCTTCGTGCGCTTCCGGCGGTGCTGGAACAGTTCCTCGAACTCCGCCTGCCGCTTCGGGTCGAGCCGGGCGTACGTCTCGAGCGAGACCAAGGTCGCGTTCCCTTCGCGGAGGTCAGTGTAGAGCGGCTTTCCGAGGAGGTCAGGGTCTCCGTAGACGTCCAAGAGGTCGTCCCGGATCTGGAACGCGATGCCGACCGCCTTGCCGTACGTCTGGAGGGCGTCGACGGTCGACGGCGGAACCTCGGCGATCTCGGCGACCGAGGCGAGCGCCGCGCCGATGATCGCGGCGGTCTTCCTCTCGATCACACGGAAGTAGTGCTCCCGCCCCGTCGACAGCTCGAACCGGCTCGCGTCCTGGAGAACCTCCCCCTCGACGAGGTCGGCGCACGCCTCTCCGCAACGCAGGATGATCGACTTCGGGTACTCGGCCGCGAGCTCGAAGGCTCGGACGAAGAGATAGTCACCGCCCACGATCGCGAGCGGAGTGCCGAACGCCCGCGGCATCGACGGCCGACCGCGACGGGTCTCGGCGTGGTCGATGACGTCGTCGTGCGCAAGGGTCGCGGTGTGGATCAGCTGGAACGCGGCGGCGAGCGAGTGGATCGGACGCGTGGAGGTAGCGCCGAGCGCGCGGAACACCGAGGCCATGAGGAGGGGTCGGACGCGCTTTCCACCCATCGAGACGGCGTAGCGCGCGGCCTCGGTCAGCTGCGCGTAGCGCGATCCGAGGACCTGGTTGAGACGCCAGTCGATGTCCGAAAGGTCCCGGACCAGCACGGGGAGGAGCGGTGAGAGCTCGACCGCGGTCGCCGTGCCCAGCGTCTGGGTGACGAGCGCCTCGAGCGACGGTTCCATCGGGTCGCCCGCGCCCGAGGTCGTCAGGAGTTCCCTCCGAGGCGGGGTGGCCAGCGCAGCCGCATCATCGCATCCAGACCGCCCACCCCGATATAGCGCATCCCTAGTGCCAACAGCGGGTCCGGGCGGGCGACCCGCTCTCCCCACCACTGGATCCGAGCGGCCCGCTCGAGAGGGACGTACAGCGCTTCGCGCCACGCCCGGTCGTAGTCGGCGAGCGGCGTCCCGGACCGGACGTGTCGCGCGGCGGCTTCGCCGGCGAGCCACCCGCTGAGCATCGCCGTCGGGATCCCACCGCCGTTCGTCGCCATCACGAGGTTCGCGGCGTCCCCGGCGAAGACGGCGCGACCTCGAACGAGGCTCTGGGGCGGCGGCCCGAGCGGGACCCACCACGCGGTCCGCGACCGCGCGCTCCCGAGTCCCTCATGCTCGAGGAACCGGTCGAGCAACCGACCGAGCGAGAGGCCGGCGGGGATCCGGGCGACTCCGAGCCCGACGTTCGCGTCGTTCGCTCGAGGGAACCGCCAGGCGTATCCGCCCGGGGCGACCCGTCCGAAGTAGACATCGATCTGGTCGTCCAGGGGACCGTCAACGGTTGCGGTGATCATCCGGAACAGCTCCCGGCGCGGAGCAAAGCCGACCGACCGGCCCACCGTCGAGATCGGGCCGTCGGCTCCGACGATCACTTTCGCGGTGACCGACCCTCCGCCCGCCGTGTCGACCCGGTCGTCACGGACCCCCGTGACCCCCACCGGGAACCGGAGCTCGGCCCCCGCGCCTTCGGCACGGACCGCGAGCGCCTTGTCGAACGCTCGCCGCGAGACCGTGCACCCGGCGAGCGGAAAGCGGAAGACATGGCCGAAGGGAGAGATGCACGCCATCGTGTGGGTCTCCCGCAGCACGGTCGACCCCGGGACGTCGAACGCGCGGGCGATCAGCTCCCGGCAGCCGAACAGGTCGGCGAGCTCGTGCGGGGACGGGACGAACTCGCCGCACTGGACCGGATGCCCGAGCTCGGGCCGGTGGTCGAGGAGCAGCGTCGTCGCGCCTCCTTCGGCCGCCGCCCGGGCGGCGAGCGACCCCGCCGGACCCGCTCCGACCACTACGACGTCGTAGTGGTCGCTCACGGGGGGCTCACGCCCCTACGGCGAGGAAGTGCTGCGCGGCGCTCTGGATCGGGCCGAGGACCATCTGCGGATAGATGCCGAAGACGAGGATCGCGAGCGCGATGAGCGCGATCGCGGTCGCGCGCCCGTAGCCGAGGCCCCCGACGGGCAACGCGGGAGGGCCGGAGCCTCCCACGACCGCGCCGGCGGGCGTCGGGGCGCTCGCCGATGGGTCGAAGAACATCACCTTGAGGACGCGGGCGTAGTAGAACACGGAGAGCGCGCTGTTGAGGAGCCCCGCGACCGCGAGCCAGACGAAGTAGCCCTGCGCCTGGACGGCGGAGCTGAACAGGACGAACTTCGAGACGAACCCGACCGTGAGCGGCACGCCGGCGAGGCTCAGGAGCATCAGGCCGAAGGCGACGCCAAGCAGCGGTCGTCGCGTGCCGAGCCCCTTCCAATCGTCGATGAGCGGGCCGACCCCGAGCGCCGCCACGGCGGCGACGACGAGGAAGGCGCCGGTCTTCATGAACACGTGCGCGAACATCTGCAGCGTCGCCCCGGCGAGGGCCGGGGAGGTGCCGACCGCGATGCCGATCAGCATGTAGCCGGCCTGGCTGATCGACGAGTAGGCGAGCATCCGCTTCATCTCCTTCTGGAGGAGCGCGAGGACGTTCCCCACGGTCATCGTCACGACCGCGAGGATCGAGAGCGTGATCTGGACGATCGGTCCGAGGTCGATCGTTCCTCCCGAGAACGGACTGCCGCCGGCCCCGGGGGCGAGGAACAGCACTGGCCCCAAGAAGACGAGGAAGAAGGCGAAGAGACCGACCTTCTTCGAACCGCCGGTGAGGAACGCCGTGACGTCCGTCGGCGCGCCGTCGTAGACGTCGACCGCCCACGCGTGGAACGGAACAAGTGTCGCCTTGAACGCGAGCCCCGCCATCAGGAACCCGTAGCCGAGCAGCACGAGGACCGGGGAGCCGACCGCGCCCGCTACCGCTCGGATCTCGTAGAGGTTCGTCGTTCCGTACGCGCCGAACAGCAGGGACGCGCCAAAGAACGACAGGGTCGTCGAAAGCGCGCCGATGATGTACATCTTCATCGACGCTTCGAGCGCGCGGACGTCCTTGCGTGTGTACGCCACGAGCAGGTAGGTGGCGACGCTCGTGAGCTCGATCGAGAGGAGCAGGAAGATCAGGTCGGAGGCGATCGCGACCAGGGTCATCCCGAGCGTCGCGAGCAAAAGGAGTCCGAAGAAGATCGGCGCGCCCCGCTCGTCCGACGGGCGGCTCATCGACGCGAGCGACACGAAGAACGCCGCGAGCAGGAAGATCCCCTGGAAGACGAACCCGAGCGTCGTGAACGTGTAGAGCGGCGCGCTGCCACCGACCGAGTTGACCTGCCCCGCCGGGACGGTCGCGAGGGCGGCGAACGGCGCGAACCCGAGGTCGGCGACGACGAACAGGAGGGCGAGCGCCGTCACGATGACGGCGACCGCGCCGGTGACCTCGATGCGCCGGACCCCGAGAACGTCCAGCAGGAAGACCGAGAGCACTCCCACGAAGAGGAGGATCTCGGGGAGGAACGGTCCGGCGAAGCTCGAGAGGTCCATCGTACTACGTCCCGGGGAACCCCTTGATCGGCGAGCTCATGATCACGTTCACCAGAAGGCCGGGAAGGACCCCGAAGAGGACGGCGAGCACTGCCAGGATCCCCATCGAGGCGCCCTCGTACCACGGCACGTCGTGCGCTTCCAGCGGGACGCCGCGCGGCGGCCCGAACAGCATCCGCTGCATCATCCAGATGTAGAAGCCGGCGGTCACGACCAGGATGATCAGCGGCACGAACACCCAGTAGGCGAGCGCGTTCCAGGTCGCTAGCAGGGCCGCGAACTCCGCCGGGAAGCTGATCAGCGCCGGAAGGCCGAGCGACGCGAGCGAACCGACCATGATCAGTGTCGATAACGTCGGGGTGGTCGGTGTGATACCACCGATCTCGGGGATGTCGCGCGTCCCGAAGGTGTGGTGGACGCTCCCCGACGCCATGAACAGGAGGGCGCTCACGATCCCATGGGCGAACATCAACAGGACCGCGGCCATCAATCCGAGCGAGGAGTCGAGCGCGATCGCGAGCAGGACGATCCCCATGTGGTTGATCGAGGAGTACGCGACCAGCCGCTTCATGTCGCGCTGCGAGAGCGAGAGGACCGACCCCCAGATGATC
>DATJVA010000006.1:0-14253 GCA_035502015.1 Thermoplasmata archaeon
CTGACAAGCCGACGGAGCGCCGCCGCATCGTTCAGGGATACCTCTGATTCGACCCGTGGGGTCGGATCGTCCGAGATGAGTCGCCGCCTTATGTCTGCGGCCGCCCCAATTAACGTGTCTCTCCGTCCTTCGAATTCGTGGTAGACCTGGTAGACCATCCCACCGGCGTGAGCGAGTCCTCTCGCTCCTCCGGTATGCACAGCCCAGATGTTCCCGAATTTTAGCGAGACAGCACCTGGACTTCGGCCGAGCAAGTCGGCCAGTTCCCTAACGCGCGGACTCCGACTATGATACCGTTGGCGATCAAGCGGACAAGCCGCCAGTGCAACAATTGTCTCTTCCCGTGTCCAGTCGCCTTCCGCTTGTCTTGGCATTAAGCGCCTTCCAAATCCAGAGAAGGAAGTTCTCCGGCTCTAGTCCTGTAGTCGTTGACCTTGGATATCTCCGTCGCGGTGAGGGATATCCCCTCTCGTTCAGACCCAAAGCGCCCACCAGGGACGCAATCTGGTCCACCACTCTGTCGGGCTGAGTACGAGTATTCCATCGATTCTCCCACCCTTTCGCCGACTCAGGATTGACTTGTGGTCAGTCGTGACTATGGCCTCACAATTCAGTCGCCGGCACTCGCCGAGCAGCAGCTGATCAACAGTACCCGGCAGGTTCCACTTCAGGTCGAGTCTACTCTGGTGTCGCCACTTTGAGGTCGGCGACTGGCTAGGAGAAGCGAACGCCATCAATTCGATGCCCCACCGAAGCAACCGAGCACGCTTCAGCGAGTCTCCGGTTTCTTCCAGCTCGCGAATTGAGAGTTCGGAAACCAGCGGGATAACTGGTGTGCGGGTCGGAGCTTCTCCGAGAATTATCCGAAGGCACTCAATATCAGAACGGAGATTCCCGTTCAGTCGAGAGAGGCGTCGTTCTCGTTCGGGGGAGAGATACCCGTCGTAGACGTATTCTCCAAACGACCAGAGAAACTGGATGACATTGGTGTCGAGAAGCACCCTTAGGACTACGCCCTTTCGAGCGAGGTAGGAGGCCACCGGGTCCTGACGTTCGTCATTGCGGGCAGCCATTTCACGCATCCGGATTCCGGGAGGGCTCTCGCATCGCCCGTTCCTGCGTTTGCGAGGGACGTGCGATGCAGCCAAGCATCAACTATCCGATAAGAGAGCACCCGACGCCGATTGACGCTAACCACGGAACACCCCGCCTCCGTACGGTCACCGGGAACCGCTTCCCCCGCAAGTGCGCCTGCGGGTGCGGCTTCGCGATTCCCCGCGACCTAGAAGTTCGCTACGTAGTCGATTTCGGGGCGACACGACCATACCCTGCCTACATCCGGGAGCATTCGCCTGATCACGGGAGCTACCCCGGCAGGCCGCGTGATCACGAGGACGTCGATCCGCTCCCGGGTCTCACCCGCGCGAGCGACCTTCCTCGCCCGCCCGCTTCTCCGAAGCCACCCATGTCGCCCCGCCCCACGATCGAGGTCGCACATACTGAGGAGGAAGCCACCGCGAGCCCAGAGGCCGGCCGTGCCTGGGCGTCGGGCCAGCTCGTCTTCAATGCGGGTTCGTTCGAGTCCGCGCGCAGCGGCTTCGCGGACTACGCCCGTGACGGTGAGACCGCGAAGGAACTGCGGGCGCGGGTGAACCGCACGATCCTCGAGGACCTCGAGGAGAAGGTGCTCGCCCTGCGCCAGCTCCACGCGAAGCTCAGGGACATGGACGCGGGGGAGTCGTTCGCAGGAGTGGTCGCGCGGTCGCGGCCCATCTAACCGCGGGATTGCCGGGGGGCAGCATGTTCGAGTTCCGCCCGCGTACCCTAGACACGCCCGAGCGAAACATGGAACGCCCGTTTTGCCTCGCGATTACTCTGCCCCGGTGCGACGCGTGGTCTTAGTCGAAGATTCCGTCGCATCTCTGCCTCTTCTTGGGACCAATTGCCCTGAGTCGCACGATTCTCCGTGACCGGGGTTTCGGCATCCTGTTTTTAGACGTGCCGACTTTCAACTCCCCGTGCCGACGGACCGGAGGTCGACCGCCACCGTGCGGATGGACGCGCTGGGGCAGTGATTCCGTGGCGGTGCTCCGTTCCGAAAGCACGCCTGGGAGCAGCCGGTGGCCGTTTCGTCATATCGCCTGGGTGCTTGCCGTGTCTGCATTCGGAGCCGGCATACCCACCCCTCTCTATGCGGTGTATCAGCAGCAATACCATTTCGCGTCGGGCGTACTTGCCGTGGTCTTCGCGGCATACACCGCGGGGGTGCTCGCGACCATGTTGCTGTTCGCCCCTCTTTCGGACATCATCGGGCGGAAGCCGGTACTGTACCTCGGGATGTCCCTGACCGTCGCGAGCGGTGTTGCATTCATCTTCGCCTCGGGGGTCCTCACGCTCGCCCTCGCGAGAGTGGTTTCGGGACTCGCGGTCGGCGCTACGACTAGCACCGCGACCGCGTCGATGGCCAGCCTTGAGCCGCGCCACGACCAGCACCACGTTGCACGGGTGTCGGTGGCTGCCAACTTCGGAGGGGTCGCGTTCGGCATTCTTCTCAGCGGGTTTCTTGTCGAATACGCACCCGCCCCCACCCACCTGGTCTTTGTCGTGCTCATCGTCGTGAGCCTCGCCGGGATGATCGCCGTTGCCACGACCCGCGAAACGGTGGCCCGAAGGCCCAAGGCGCTCCGGGCCCGAGTCCAGAGGCTCCTCGTGCCGAAGACCGTCCGTCTGCCGTTCTGGGTGGCCGCCGGTTCGTTGGCGGCGTGTTATTCGATCTACGGGTACTTCGGAGCGTTGGCCCCAACATTCCTGCGCGTGGGGCTGAACCTGGCGAACCCTGCCGGCTCCGCGACTCTGATTGCCCTCATGTTCGGTCTCGCGGCAATCACCCAGCTGGCCCTGGGTCAGGTCCGGGACCGACGCGCACTCCTGATCGGGCTTCCAATAATCCTAGGCGCGACGGTCTTCCTCACCACCTCGTTACCCCTCACGTCCTTCGCGCTGTTCGTCGTGGGTGACGCGGCACTCGGGATCGGGATCGGGTTCGCCTACATGGGCAGTGTAACGCTCATCGACCGGGTGTCTCCCTCTTCCTTGCGCGGCGAGATCCTCTCCGCCTTCTTCGTCGTGGGCTATCTCGCACTAGCCATCCCCACCATCGGTGTCGGTGCCACGGCCGACCGTTTCGGACTCTTGGCCGCGGCCAGCTCATTCGGGATCGCGTTGGCTCTGTCCGTCGCCGTTCTCTACGGCGTCACCTTGCGGACTCCGACCCCGCCGGGTGGCGAGGGACGTCCTCGCAATAGCCGCTAAGTCTCGATCCTACTCTTCCACGGAATTCTGGAAGAGAATCTTTGCTTGTCGAAGGCCCGCGGTCTCGGGAACGGATTCCCGAACGGTCCGACCCGTGGCGGAATCAGGTCCTACCAGTCGAATCCGCCGGCTCCTGACGCACCTGTTTCTCGGTCGGGAAGTGAAGGTAACCGAGAATAGCGGCGATGACCAGGATTACAATGAACAGGAGCACAGGGGTTGAAACTGGAGTGCCTCGCAGGTACGGTGTTGACACGAGGTAGGCTAGGATTCCTATGAGCGCGAGAGCTGCCAGAGCAACCCAAGGGGTGATGGACCTCTTCGCGTCGTCGTCCATTCAAAGACCGGTGTAGAGACACGCGAGATAACGCCGTCGCCTTCCATCGGCTCCGCGGGATCGCGATTTCGTGTCGGTCGCGGCCGGCCTGACGCGTCTCAGGGCCGCCGGGGGGTCGCATGTTCGAGTTCCGCCTGCGCATCCTGGACGTGCGGGAGAGCGACATGGACCCCCCTTCTTTCCTCGGGATCGTGGAGGGGTTCCCTGAGATTCTCGTTCACGCGACCTCGCCAATTCAGGCGGAGAGAGACCTCGTGAACGCGCTCTCCGAGCATCTCAAACGATTGCAGGACCGCGAGGCGACACGAATCGACTGGGATGACTTCCCGACGGTCCGAATCGTCAGATTGTGTCTGGGATTTTGGTGTCCCTAGAAATCTGCTCCCGACCTTGGTTCGATGGCGGTACCCTTTCATGCGGGAATGACTTGGCGCCATTCAATGTCGGCGCCGAGCCTCCCTGCCCCGGTATCGCGTCCCAAAGCCAGGGTTTTCCTATCCTCAGGTCAGAAAGATGGGTCTTCCGAAGTGGACTTGACATTCCAGGTTAAGAAATACCTCGAAGACGAATGCCACTTTCTCGTCACGGTGGGAACCGGTGCGAATGCCCCGATTGGGGTTGCAGAAAAGGTGCTACAGAGGCTGCGGGAGGCGGACTACTTCATCTTGGTCGACTTCGCTCGTGACACCGTAAGGCCAGAGGATTCTCCGGAGGAAGAAATCAGGCGTGGATCCTTGTTCTCGGAACAGGAACTTGCAATCGCAATCTTCCGGGGCCTCGACTTCCTTCCGTTTATCGAGGAAGGTATCCCGACCCGCGAAGGTATCCTCAAGCACGTTCAGTCCGCTCCGGTTGCGTTTACAAAAGCCACCCTACTCGAAGTGGTTCGCAAGACCGTGGGTGGGCTGCTTAGTGCCGGAACTTGGGACAACGAGTGGCGGAATGAACTGGCCCTCTCACGCGTCGGTAGGCGATCCGATAGTGTTGGGTGGGCTCCGTACGGCGACGAGGGGAAATTTCATTCTAAGTACTTCCACGTTGAAGTCGAGAACCACCATAAGGACCAAATTGCCACCGGGGTTCACGCATACCTCGAGGGGTGGCACGAGGTTGGAACGGCGGGACCACCTAATCAGCCACCTCTGGTCGAGCTGAAGTTCTCCGGAGTCCGGACTCGAAGTGTATCCATTCCACCTCGAAAGTCCCGTGAGTTCGACGGAGTGTTTGTCTTTTTTGAGGCTCCGGGGCACGCATGGGTGGGTCTCAACACCTTCCTTAGGGACTGGCTGGGCCTCGACGAACTATACCATTTTCAAGGCGTGGGGAAGGAGCTCGACCTCGACTTCGTGGTCTTTTCGACTGAATTCGCCCCCGCGAGAATCCGTCTCCGGCTGAAGATCGGAGTGGATGGCGACCACACCGAGCTCTTCGATGCGTCTTCGCCCAGCCCTCCGCCGACCCCACCTGCTCCACCCGCTTCGGGCTCTAGTCCGTTCGACGTCCATGGCAGCGGGGCGGTGCTGAGCACGATCGATTTCGGAACAATCACGGGAAAAATCACCGTGGATTCACCCAATGTTCTACCCTCAGACTAGTTTCGAGCGCTCGGTTGGCGGAACCCGCATCCTTCCTTACAGCTGAGAGCAAGTCCTAACTCGGGACGGGGGCTCAACCCGGTGTTGAGCGACCAGCAGAAATCCGCCAAGCCAGGAGTACTCGAGGACCGGTTCGCGCGACTCGGACTCGCGAACGCCCGATCGCTCCTCAGGTCCTCAGAGGCCCTGGCCGCAATCCAGCAGTACGGCCATGCACTCGCCATGGTCTCTTTGGCGATGGAGGAGTTGGAGACTGCCCACGCCTACCGCCTGGTTGCCGATGGGATCGCATCTTTCGATCCAAAGGAGGCGAAGTACATTCAGTACATCGACAAGCAGGCACTTGTCATGCATCGGCCGAAAGGGAACATGCTAGCTGAGAGAGTGGGATCTCTCGTTTACCTGAAGATGGCCACAGTGGAGTTTCGTCGAATCCGGGGGCGCGAGCCCGACGAAGCTGAGCTTATTGCAGTGATGCAGCAGCAAGACGAGGAAGTCTCACCCGCTGCGAAGAAAGTAATCGACTCTCCTGAAGGCATCGCAAAGGCGAAGGCAGCGATGGACGAGGTCCGACACCTCAATGCACTGAAGAATCGTGGGCTTTATGTCATTGAAAAGGACGGTGTAATCAGCACCCCAAGTGAGACGACGGGGGAGGAGTACAACCGGTACCTCTCAACCGCGAAGCAACTGTTTTCCGTGATGTCAGAATCGACGGAGAACGGGTTCCCGTTCGCCATCGCCGAGTGGATGCGACGATCTCATGCGGAGTATCGTCGCCGTATGGGTCGACTCGAGGGACCGCTGAATCCGAAGCGAGTTGGGGATGCGGACAAGTCACGGTCCGACCTCGACCCTCGTCGAGACTCTTGAAAACATCAACGCGACCTACCTAGCCCACTCCCTCGGCTCGGGGATGCCTGGCACGGCTCGTGCCTCCGCGCGCATCGCGGTCGTGTCATAGAACGCGTGCCCCGTTCGAGAAAGGGCGCGTCAGACTGCGACTCGCGGCCAACGGTTAAGTAATCCTGCCGCAAGTTTTCACCGACCATAGGTAGGATAACAGTGTCACCGCGCGACGAACGCGCGGTCTGTGTCGTGCCGGGTGCGACCACGGACCGGCACGGCAGTGCAAGGAGGCGGTCACGTTTCTCGACCGGTTTCCGCGATGCCGAATGAATCCCCTGCGACCTCTGCCAGCGGATTGACCCCAACCTACCACAGGCGAGATCACCCCACCTTTCAGACGCGTACGTCGATCGCGGTTCAGTGTCGGTGCGGGACACGCATCCCTGCAGGAGGGACGGTATTCGGAGTCACGTTCATACCCCCGTCCCTCGAGGATTTGTTCCGCGGCGGGGTCTTCTGCTCGGTCGGGTGCATCCGCGCCTTCTGTCTCGAGTCACTCGAGATACTCGAGGCGCTCGACAATCCCAATTCGAAGTCGATGGTCACGGACCTTCACGAGATCCATCGTGGGGTCGCCGAGACTCTGGCGAGGCTCCCAAGTAGATAGGTCGACGCCCGGGTGGACGAGGTTCTTCGCCCAGGCGAGATCCCGCCCGCGCGCTCCTCGCGGTCGGTCCTCGTCCCGCGCGCTGATTGCGGTCATGTCATCGGCCGCGCGCGTCCCACATCAAGCCGGCGGGGGCTCGCTCGGCACGACCTCGCTCGCCCCCGCGGCATGATGGGGACACGGGCTCGCGTCTCGCTCGCATCGCTCGCCGCGAGCCCTGCGCGCTCGCTTCGCGCCGATGACCGCAATCAGCGCCGCCAGCGCGACCGAGAGCCACGAGACCGCGAACCCGTTCCCCGACCTGCCCGCGATCCGCGGGCCCGACGCGAGCCCTGAACAGGCTCGACCGAGCGGTCCGAGCCCTCGCCGGTTCCCGAATCCCCGCTTCGGCGACTACTCGCGGACGCGGTTCGAGTCGCGGGTCGCGTTCGGTGGCCCGGACGAGAGCGAGGACGCGGAAGAGGTCGCGACCCCGACGCGGCAGTTCAGCCTCCTCGAGATCACGAGCGGTCTCCCGGACGACTCGCGGGAAGCGGACGAACGAGCTGCGGAGCGTAAGCTGCGCGACCTCCGTGGGCGCGTCAAGGCGGCCCGGGCCGCGATCTCGGGCACGCCCGGCGCGGACGAGCTGCTCCGGCGGGACTGGGTGAAGGCCGCACGGTTCTACTCGAGGTTTGGGATTACTGAGGGGATGTTCCGGCAGGGCGTACAGGATTCGGCAGCTATGTCCGGCGAAAACCCTCTCTGCTGAGGGGTAGCCTCAACGGCTCCGGCAATTCGGCGGCCCCCGAGTGGATTGTGATCCCCCTTAGAGGGAAGTGGCTCCCGAGTCATCTAGCGCTTGGTTAAAGCTCAGGTGTTCTGGTGCGATAGATCAGCGCGCTAAAATGATCGCATTTTGCACCACTTGCTGGTCGGAGATTTCGGCCACTGATCTCGCCTGTCCCGTTTGTGGGATGAGCGTGACGGATGACTCGAAGTCGTTCGACCAGAAGTTGCTGACCGCGTTCGATCATCCCCTCCCGGACGCGCGGGTCCGCATTTGCTGGTTGGCAGGCCGCCGGAAGATGCGGGAGGCCGTCCCCCCGCTCCTCCGGCTACTGAGGGACCCGGACCTCTATGTTCGTTTGGCTGCTCTGGAGGCGCTAGGCGAGATTGGCGACGCTGTCGCCGTTCCGCCCATCGAATCCGCGGCACGTGAAAGAAGCGTTCTCATTCGAAAAGCCGCTCGGCGAGCCCTCCTGCAAATCCGGACAGAATCGCTGGGGAAGTCACCTGGGTAGCGCTTGAGGCGTCGCGGCATCGTTGACATCCGTAAGAATGCGCGCTCGTTCGAATCAGCAGCAGGCCACAAATACCCCCGCGCGTTATTGCCCGATGGCTGTGGGGTCAGCCACCGTCCGACTTTGCGGACGGAAACCGCAGCACCCTGCCAATGACCCCTAAATGGCGGGAACTGTGCTCGGTTACGAAGCCAGAAAATCCAAAACCCATCCTATCGCAACCTCTGAGCCAGAGTTCGAGGTTTTGAGTTCAGTCGCGACAGGGCTTGGTCTCGGGGCACTGGCATCCTCGATCGGGCAGACCGCGAAGGCGATCTCCCGTGGCCATCTGAAGGTGGTCGTTCTCGGACAGTTCAAACGAGGTAAGTCGACCCTGCTAAACGCGATTGCTTTGCGCGAGTTCCTCCCGTCGGGCCTTCTCCCTGTTACCTCCGTTCCTATCGCGATTCACCAGGGTCCGGGGGAGGCGAAGATCACCCTGCCGGGTCGGAACTCGACAACGGTGCCCTTGGAGGACCTCGGAAAGTATGTCACGCAGCTTCAGAACCCGGGAAACCGGCTGGGAATCAGCGGTGTTGAGGTCGGCGTTCCCCTTCCGGAATGGGCCAGGGAGGTGACGTTTGTGGATACTCCGGGGATCGGCTCCGTCATCGAGGAGAACACTGCCGCCTCCCGAGCCCTCTTGCCTGAGGTCGACGCGGCAATCTTCGTCTTCTCCTCCGACCCACCTCTTACCGACAACGAACGCGCTTTCCTCACGGATGCTGCAAAACACGCGACGAAGTTCTTCTTCGTCCTCAACAAGATCGACCTGCTCAATCCGTCCGAATTGGAGGAACTGCTCGCCTACACCGAGGCATTGCTTCGCGACCAATGCGGCTTCTCGAATCCTCGCGTTTTCCCGGTCTCGGCTCGAGATGCTCTCCGGCGCGTCCGTCCCGGTGCAGCGAATGGGCCTGATCTTTCGGGACTTCCGGCCTTCCTCGAGGAGTTGAACCAGTACCTAGTCGTCGACCGGCTCAGGGCAGTAGAGGATGTACGGCGGCGTCGCGTGGCCCAGTACACGCGTCGACTGAGGGAAGTCATCGAGCTTTCGTTGCACGCGTCGCGACTCTCAGAACAGGACTTCTCGCAAAAGTCCCGAGCTATCGAGCATGGATTGACTGAGTTCGAACTCGAGCGGCGAGCCGCCGATGCACTCCTCGATGACGCCATCCGCATTGCCTTCGCGGAACGGGACCGACGCTTGAAGGCGTTTCACGAAACCGAGACAGTGTCCGTGACCCGGACCATGCATGAGTTCGTTCTGGAGATGCACGGCCATTCGGGAGCCCAGATTGCTCGGAGGTTCGACGAGCGATTCCGCGCGGTGCTCTCGCCTTTGGTCGCAACGCTTCGTGCCGAGCGGGCGCGGGAGATGTCAGCCGCCATGGGGGCCGCGTTCCGTCAGTACGAAGAGCGGCTCCGCCGATCCCTCGAAGCGTTCGACCGCAATGCCGGCGATCTATTCGACGTGCGGCTCACTCCCATCGCCGCCGACGTCGCGTTTTCGGATGCAGTGCGGTACAGTTCGGCGGTCGAGCCTCTCTTTGAGGGAACGGTGGCCGGCCAGACCCTCTTGATTCTTCCAGGGGCGATTCTCCGGCGCAGTCTGCGAGGCCGGCTTCGACGAATCGTGGAAGAGGAGCTGGACGCTCAGTGTGGTCGCATCCGAAGCGATCTGGCCGAACGGACGGCCCAGTCGGTCGAGGAGTTCCGACACCTCACTCGTCGTCAGTTTGGGGCCGACGTGGAGGCGGTCCGAGTCGCGTTGGAGGCGGGAAGGTCGAAGCATTCGATGAATCGGGACAACGCACGAAATTGGGAAGAAGCCCGAGAGCAGTGGCTCGCCCTTCTCGAGAAGATGGAACGAGGGATGGGCTCGGAGGCCCCATGAACGAGCCCCTCGGCCGAACTGCGGATTACATGCCACACGACACCCCAGGGTCTGCCCTGGCACTGGGTCTGGTGGTTCGAGAGGTGAGGGGTCATGTTGGGAGTCAGCGATCGTGCTGCTGTGGCTCGGGGAAGCACTGCGCATTCTGGACCATCCATACTCCCCGCGATGGTCGGAGTATTCCACCGCCGCGAGGGCCTGGACGGGGAGGCTGCCGTGAGGCGACTGGACCTTGAGACGGTCGGTCCAATGCCTTCGCATTCACTCTCGGAGGTCGTCTTATGGTGAGAATTGAGTCGGCCACGATCCGTGAAATATTCGACAGTCGAGGACAGCCAACGGTCGAGGTGGATCTTCGGTCAGGATCGTTGATGGCCCGGGCGGGCGCTCCAAGCGGTGCAAGCACGGGATCGCATGAGGCCCAAGCCTTCCCGCATGGCGGAGTAGAGGAGGCAATCCGCACTTTTCGGAGCGCGGTCGCCCCCCACCTCGTCGGCCGGGACCCGGCCGACCAAGTCGGCTTGGACCGGACCCTGCGCGAGCTGGACGGCACGGAGAACTTCAATTGGATCGGAGGGAACGTGTCGACCGCGGTATCGCTCGCGAACGCCAAGTTGGCCGCTCTCGCGGCAAATCAGCCGCTCTTCGCATTTCTCGCGAGAGGTACCCTCCCGAGGAAGCTGCCGTTTCCTTTCGGGAATGTGATTGGGGGCGGTCGTCATGCGGTGGGCGGTACGACGTTCCAGGAGTTCCTGGTCTCCTCTCAAGGTCCATCCGTCGCCGGAAACGTCGCGGCAAACTGCCGGGTCCACCGCCGTGTGAAGCAGTGGTTGATGGAACGATATCCCGACCAATCGCTGGGCCGAGGCGACGAAGGGGCATGGGTCGCGAGAATCGACGACGAGGCCGCTCTCTCCCTGTTGTCCAGCGCATGTCAGGAGGTCGAGGCGGACGTCGGGTTCTTGGTCCGCCCGGCGATGGACCCCGCCGCTTCCGAGTTCTACCGGGACGGCGTTTATCGGTACCCCGATCGTGCCTTGGCCCCAGAACAACAGGTCGATTTCCTGGAGGAGCTCGTCCGACGGTATCGAGTCTGCATGCTCGAAGACCCGGTCGAGCAGGAGGATTTCGCCGGTTTCGCCCGACTCACCCAATCCTTGGGCGCCAGTTGCATGATCGTGGGCGACGACATTTTCGTGACGAACGTCGAACGTCTTCGCCGGGGAATTGAATTGGGGGCCGGGAATTCCATCCTGATCAAGCCGAACCAAATCGGCACGCTCACAGAGACGCAGGCTGCCGTAACGATGGCCCATGCGGCGGGGTACTCCACCATCATCTCTCACCGGAGCGCGGAAACGACCGACGACACTATCGCCCATCTCGCCGTCGCGTTCGGCTGCTTTGGGATCAAGACAGGCACGGTGGGCGGGGAACGCCTCGCGAAGCTGAACGAGCTGATCCGGATCGAAGAGTTCCTGAGGGAACACTGACGAGCAATCCGAGGTCGATCGAGGTCGATAGGGACAGACAGAAGCCGCGTTCACGCCCATGGACTCTAAACCGATGGATGAGCGTCGATCAGCTCCACCCGGGCCGGCACCCTTTCCTTGTCGGATGTACTTGGTGCGTCACGGCCGGACCGTTCTGAATGCGCAAGGGCGCTTTCGGGGACAAGAGGATCCTTCCCTCGATAGGATAGGACGAGAGGAGGCGAGGAGGGCCGCCGATCTATTGGTCGAGGCGCCATTAGACTCAGTGTACTCGAGCCCGCTTCGTCGAGCCCGAGAGACCGCGGGAGTCATCGCCTCGCTGCACGGCCTTGACGTGCAAGAGGTCCCCGACCTTCGAGACCTTGATTATGGGCTGTGGAGCGGGCGCACCTCTGGAGAAGCAGAACGCTCGGACGGCCCGCTCTATCAGCTTTTCCGCTCCGAGCCGGAGGCGGTCACGCCGCCGGGTGGGGAGAGCGTCACAGCCCTTGCGAAACGGGTGGTGGACTCACTGCACATCATCGCGCTGAGGCACGAGGGAGGCAGCGTCGCCGTAGTGACGCACGAACTGCCCATCCGCTTGGTCCTGGCCCGCGCGACGAACGGACGAGGCGGAGCGCTGTGGAAGTTTCGGATTCCGACGGGCTCAGTCCGGCGAGTTTCGGTCGGACGCCAGCACATCCATCTCCCGAGTCGTGCTGGAGCACGTGCTTGGGGCTGACGGCCTGCTTGCCCCGGATCTCTGCCGTCCTTTGATGCGGCGAGCGACCGAAAACCACTTTGGGGGTCCAGCGGCCGCGTGCAGAGTCGGCGACGCTTTCTCTCTCTCGCCCCCCTCTGATGTTTGGACGCTTCGGAAGGGACGGCAGCGCTAAGTACCCGAAAGTCTCCGCCCCCACCGGCGGAGGCGTCCGCCAGTCGGTAACCCCGACAAACCGCCTGTGGGCCAATGACGCCTGCTCCCGAAAAACGGAGTGGGCAAAGTGGACCCGACGCAGCAAGCCATCAACGTCCTGCAAGCGGCGACCGTACTGCTCCTTTCGCCGCTGCTCGCCGGTGTGTCGGCCCGGTTCAAGGCCTGGACAGAATCGCGTCGAGGGCCGTCAATCTTCCAGCCATACTTCGACCTCGCGAAATACCTGAGGAAGGAGACGGTCGTTCCGGAAGGCTCGTCGCGGGTCTTCGTCGTGGCTCCGTTCGTTGCGTTTGGGGCCTACCTGCTGATTTCGGTGGTCGTCCCGATCATTACGCCCTACCCGATCCCGTTCGCTCCCACCGTCGACTTCCTGGGCGGCGGTCTCCTGTTCGGTCTCGCCGGCGCCGTGACCCTGCTCGCCGCGCTTGACTCGGGGAGCAATTACGCCGCGCTCGGTGCGAGTCGGACGGTCTCCTTCGCCGCGTTCGGCGAACCGACGCTGATCGTGGTATTCTTCGGGGTCGCGGTGATCACCGGGACCAATAACCCGTACGTCACGAACAATCTCCTCACTTCGTCGTCGGCGGCCTATCTCTCCCCGACCCACCTGCTCGTGATGGGAGCGTTCTTCCTTCTTCTTCTCGCCGAGATCGGGCGACTCCCCGTCGAAAGCGCCGGCCTGATGGAATTCGGAATGCTCGAAGACGGACGAGTGTTCGAACACTCGGGCCGCCTGCTCGGGATTCTCCGCTGGAACGGTTGGATGAAACAGTTCCTGCTGTGCTCGGTCTTCCTGAATGTATTCGCCGTCCCGTGGGGAATGTTCGCCCAGCCCACCCTCGTGGGCGCGGCGGCGAACATCGCGATCCTCCTCGGGAAGCTCCTCCTCCTGATGGGCGGCCTGGCGCTCATCGAAGCGACCATCGCGAAGGTCCGTCTTTTCAAGATCCGCGATTACCTTGCCGTCTCGTTTTCGCTCGCAATCCTGTCGGTGTTCACGTTTGCCGTCCTGGGGGTTCCGTAAGTGGTCGGGACCGCCGAGATCGTCGCGCTCGTCGGTGTGGGCATCCTGCTCACCGCCCTGTTCCTCCAGTCAGAATCGTTCCTTGATCCGCAGATCCAAGGAATCGCACTCCAGTCGCTTCTCTTGGCTGCCCTGCTGGGATGGCTGGCGTGGACCGAGCAGAATCTCGACCTCGCGTTCCTTGCCGGTCTTACCGTGATGATCCGTGCGGTCGCGATCCCGTACGTCCTGCGCCACCAGATCCGTGCCTTCCGGTGGAGGAGCCGGGAGATCCACGCGGCGGGCCGGGTCACCGGACACGCCCTTGCGGCGGTCGCGGTGGCCGTGGTCGCGTGGTTCGTCTTCCAAGAGACGCTCTCTTCGGTCTTCCCTCAGCCCGGGGCGGCCCTGCCGTTCGTGCTGCTCGTGGAGGGGCTGCTCATGCTCGCGACCCGGTCGAACACGCTCGTCCAGGTCATCGGCTATCTCGAAGAGGAAAACGCCATTGTCTACGCCGGCGCCCTCTTCGCGAGTGCCTTCCCACTCTTCGTTGAGATCGTCGTCTTCCTCGATGTTCTCGGAGTCGTCCTGGTCGGAGTGATTCTGTCGATTCAACGAGGCGTGATGGGCACCCCCGAAGCGGCGACGCTCGAGGAGCTTGCAGGATGACCGGTCCTCCCGACTCGTTTTGGGTGTTTCTCATCCTCGTCGCGCCGGCGGTCACAGCGGTGTTGTCCCTCGTACCGCTACCGGGGGTCAGCCGGACCGTATCGCGGGCCGGCTCTCTGGTCACGCTTCTCTCCGCGATTGCTCTGATGGTCGGCCAAGCGAGCGGTCGCTGGGGGTCGTATCTCGGCCTCGA
>DATJVA010000007.1:0-4568 GCA_035502015.1 Thermoplasmata archaeon
GCGAAGGAGTTCCAGCAGAACAACAGCAACATCGTGATCTCCGTTAACCAGGGCGGAAGCGGGGCGGGCCGCCTCGCGGTTTGCTCCGGCGCGGTGGACATCGGCGAAGCGTCGTCCTACACGACGGTCGCGACGCTGATCTCCTCCTACGGCTGCCCGACCACGGCGGTCATCACGACGGTGGCGTACGACGCGGTCGACCCGATCGTCCCGGCCGGAAACACCCATGGTCTGGTCAGCATCTCGTCGGACACGATGCTGTCGATCTACTACGCGGCCAGCTCGACTTCTCCAGCCGCTGCGCTCGGTACGATGCACATCGATGGCCAGATTGCTGACGGTACCCATGCCGCCACGGTCACGACCTTCAACACTCCGCTCGAGTGGGTGCAGATTCCGGCGTGTGTGATCGGCCAGACCAACTGCAATGGTGCCATCACCGAAGCGGTGGACACGCACTCCCCGGCCATTGTCGCCGGCGGCGGCGCGGCGTGTGGAGCCGACATCTGTGACGGGACCAGCTCTACCGGAACCCCCTGTGGGTTCACTGTGTGCGCGGGTCCTCTCACAAGCATGGCAAAGACGGTGGTCAACGAGCGGTCGGACATCAGCGGCACCGAGCAAACCTTCACGGCGAAGGTCCTCGGCATCCAGAAGACCAACGTTCCGTGCGCAACCTACGCGTGCGTCGCGACCGAATTCGACGGCTGCGGTTCGGACGGTCAGCTCTCGAGCTGCGGGATCGCGGTCGCGGGCGAGAACGGCAACCCCGCTGTCATCTCCGCCACCGCTGGTAACCCCGATGGAATCGGCTTTGCCTCGGACGGCCTCGTGAAGGCTTCGGGCTCGGGTGTCACCGGGATTCCGCTCGCGGCCTGGGGCCAGAGCACGGCGACCTCGGCCACGCTTGGCTCATCGGGCACAATCGCGACGGCCATCAAGGACCCGAGCGGGACCACCCCGGCGGGCGAGTACGCCGGATGGCGCCCGTTCGAGATGATCACCCAGAACACCCCGACCGGTGAGGTCTACCGCTTCATGCAGTGGGTCCTCGACCCGGCGAACAACATCAACGTCGCCGCCGACGCCTCGGAGATCAGCATCTACTCGGTCTAGGGCGGTACCGCGAGACGCCATACCCAACCCCTTCCGCCTCCTCCGGGGGTTCCCCCGGAGGAGGACTCGGTTCCGTCCTGCGAGTGCGCGGGGGAGTCCTCAGCCCGTCAGTCGATCATCTCGATCGAGACGATCTTGCGACCCGCCCATTCGGCCCTCGACTCCTTGAACCAGTCGTACGGGTCTTGGCGGGTGTACCGGCTGATCTCCTTGAAGACCACGAAAAGGATGTTGCCATCCTCCCCCGGCACGTCCATCTTGTAGGTCACCCGGTACTTCGTCATCGTCCGAATGGAAGGCCGTCGGACTCATGAGCCTGCGGGTGGAGACCCGACGGGGTTCCCTCGAAAGCCCTCTAAGATCTCCCGAGCTAGCGCTGAGGGTCGACCACCGGTCCAGGAACCCCCCGACGTTGAACGGTGGGGCCGGTCCAAGGCCTTGGCCGCGGGCCTGCCCGGCCACCCCGGGAACTCCGGGGGTGGGATTGATAATGCGCCCGGACCCCTCCGGTGGACGGGCGGACCGACGCGCCCCCAGGTATGGGAAGCGGACCGGGACAGGACGCCGCATCGGAGCCGTCGACGACGGAGACGCCTCCGCCCGCGAGCCGCCGCGCCGCTCGAGAGTTCGAGTACCCGGCCCCACCGGGTCCGAGCACGGGGGCGATCCTCTCCGTGTTCCTTCTGGTCGGTATCGGCATCCTCCTAGTCCTCATGGTCACGGGATACAACCAGCAAATCCCGTACCTCCACCCATCCACGGGTCCGAAGGTGACTGTCGCGGGCGATCGGGTCTCCGTCGAGTACCAGTACCTCTCAAACGGGAGCCTCTCGAATTCCACGATCGGCGAGCTGTGCCCGGGTTGTCCGTTCACCGTGCCCGCGGGGACGACCTTCAGCTACACCCTCGAGTTCGGATTCGGGTCCAACGAGAGCCAGGACCTCAACTCGCTCTCCGTGCAACCCCCGTTCCACCTCGTGTCGACCGACGCGAGGCTGCCGATCCACGTCGCCGCCTACCTCTCGCAGACGATCCAGCTCACGATCGGCGCTCCCGCCGCCGGGGGCGTCTACGTGCTTCCCCTCGCCGCTTCGGTGAGTGTGACGTAGTGGGCCCCGACGCCGGCCGCGCCCCGCCCTGCGGAGACGTTTCGGGGTGAAGAGAGCGTGCGGAACGATGCCGGGCCTCCCGGAGGTTGTCTACGACGGTCCGGGCGAACGCGGTGGAGCCGGCGGCGCCTTCCCCCGACGGGCTCGTCGACTCCGGATCCACGACCACGCCGGGTTCACCGCGAGGACCGCGACCGCCACCCCGAGCAGGAGGAGGAAGGTCGACGAGGAGAGCGGCCCGCGCGCGGACACGGCGCCGGGGGCCGCGGTCACGACGACGGTGTCATGGACGATCGACTGCTGCCCGACCGCTTCGGTGACCGTGGTCGTGTCGTTGTAGCTCCAGGGCGCGGCGGTTCTGTATCATTCCGTCGGTCGGTAGGGGCGACCGACCGGGCATCACTTTTCGGCAGGTTTTGAGTGTCTCTGTGCCTTTAGCGCCGTCGCCGGACCCGGTCCCACCAACTCCGAGCACCCGCCACCGCTGCGCCAATCTTGCGCTGGACGTAGTCGCTAGCGTCTGCAACGGCCTTGTCAATCGGGTTCAGGTTGTCGATCTGGTACTGCGCTGCTCGGATCGCAGCGTCCGTTCGAGCGATTTCGTTACTCTCGGCCTGAAGGCGCAAACTTTCCTTAAACGCTTCCAACTGCTGGGTCTGGGCCTCGACCATCGACTTGAGAGCCTCGACGAGCTTGCCGAGGGCATCAATCTTGGACTTCTCCGCTTCGAGCTGTTCGACTGCCGCTCGCAGCTGGGCCTGCGCGGTCCGAAGCTGGCCCCGCTGAACGTAAACGGCCACCCCGGCGATGACGGCTGCTACTAGCCCAGTGACAGCCACGCTGAGGGAAATCGGGTCAACCACGCGCGGTCGACTCTACCCCTGCCATAAGGAACTTGGGGACCCTCGAAAGACAGGGAGCCGGGCCTGATGGGCGACCGGGGCGGTTGCGCAGCGGTCGGCCCCCTTCTTCCGCTCCTCCGCGACAGGCCCCCTCCCCGCGGGCCCCACGGTTCCCGGGTGCGAGGTCAGGTCCCCGAGGCCTCTCCGAGAGCTCGGCGGATCCAGCGAAGCGCCTCGCTATCAATGTCGCGAGGCGACCGGAGGGTGATCTGGACGGGCGTCGACTCATGGACGCGCGACGGTTCGAGCCGGCCCCCCGGCGTCGCCACGACCCGCAGGGCCAAGGCGACGGCGTCGCGACCCGCGGCCTGGACGCGCGCGAAGGTGCGCCGGGGGCCGACGAGGCAGACGTACGTCTTGCGGGCCTGGACCTCGACGCCGTCCAAGGACCCCACCTTTCGGATCAGCGCGTCGTAGATGGCCCGGGCCTTCGGCCGTCCGGCGTACTGCGCATCGACCAGCGCTTCGGCCGACGCGAGCATGTACTCCGGGTAGCCGAACCGCTCCATCCCGAGGAGCATCCGGGGGTAACCGACCACGCCCTGACGGGTCAGCCACCGGTGCAGCGCCTTCTCGTCGTCGAGCCGGGCGGCGCGGATCCGCTCGTTCCACTCCGGCAGGTCGGCGCCCGTCTGGCGAACGAGCTGCCGGCGGATCTGCTCGCGCATCGCGCTCCAGTCGCGGGCGGGCGGCACGGGGGTTCAGTGGAGGAACAGGACGGGGGTTACAAGAGGGTGCCCGCCCGATCCCTTCCCAGCCGTAGTGCCCGAAGGTGGGTCGCCGGAGTCGACCCAGTCCTCTGACCGGGCCGGCGGACCCGGAGGGACGCTTCGGGAGGGCGGAGCTACGTGTACGCGTAGCTGTAGCTGGGGCTCACGACCCGCCCCTGATCGACGATCAGGTAGTCCCGGTCGAGCGGGCGGCCGTCGAAGTACCGGGTGAGGCAGTCGCGGATGCCGTCCGCGTACCGCCGCTGGGCCTCAAGGGTGGTCCCCGACACGTGCGGCGTCATCGCGTGCCGGGGCATCTTCCTCCACGGGTGGCCGCGGGGGGCGGGCTGCGGGTACCAGACGTCCCCCGCGTACCCCGCGAGGTGGCCGGACTTGACGGCGGCGTTGAGCGCCGCCGTGTCGACGATGCGGCCGCGCGCCGTGTTGACGAGGTAGGCTCCGGGCTTCATCCTCGCGAGCCGGTCCCGGTTGAAGAGGCGGTCGGTCGCCGGCGTCAAGGGGGAGTTGATGCTGATCACGTCGCAGCGGGGCAGGAGCGCGTCGAACGCGAGGTACCGCGCTCCGAGGACCTCCTCCTCCACGGTCGATAGGCGGCGCTGGTCGTAGTAGTAGACCGTCACCCCGAACGGCTTCAGGCGGGCGGCGACGCGCTGCCCGATCCGGCCCATCCCGACGATCCCGACCACCTTGTCCTCGAGGTCGTGGGACCG
>DATJVA010000008.1:0-2539 GCA_035502015.1 Thermoplasmata archaeon
CCCGATCTGGCGGATCAGCGCCCGCTCGTTCTTCCGTAGCGCCGGCACGAGGAACGCTCCCACCTCGTGCACCACCCACGGCATCCCCAGGATGATCGTCAGCAGGATCCCGATCTCCATCTGCACCAGGATCGAGTCCCCCACCCCGATGTTCAGCAGCTGCACCCCGGGCGGCAGCATCCACGCCACCATCGCCAGGAACACCTGCGCTGTGATGTTGTAGAACGGGTTCGGCCACGGATACGCGAACGGAACGCTCACTCCCGTGAACGGGACCGGCACCGCGACCGGCCTTAGCTCGAAGAACAGAAGGAACCCGAACAGGGGTCCCAGCACGTACGCGATGCGGACGAGGCGGTGGCGGGCCTCCGCTAGGACCCCCAGGAGTCGGTCGAGGTCGCCCATCAGTCAAGGGACCCTCGCTCCGTTCGGGTGGTGATGGGTAGGTTGGACGACCGCTCCGTCCTTCGTTCGATACGTCCGCGCATGACGGCTCGCGCCGTTCGGTCTAGTGGGCGGGACCGGACGATGCGGGCGCGTTCGCGGCAGCCTGCTCGGCCTTCAGCTCTCGCTCGCTCTCGGCACGTCCCTTCTTGAACTCGCCCACGGAGCGGCCCAAGCTATGGGCCAGCTGCGGGATCTTGGAGGACCCGTAGAACAGGATCCCGGCCACCACGGCAATGATCAACCAGTCGTCGATCGAGTCGAACATCGGCTACCTTACGGCGACCACCCGGGGGGGTCCGATATGCGGTTCGTACGGGACGACTCAACTCGTTGGGATGGTCCGGACCCGGAGCAGATAAACCCCGATCCGGCGTTCACGTCGCCTCGACGAGGATCGTCTCGGTCCCGCCCGCGACCGCGCGGTCGATCGCGATGCGGGCTAGGAGCGAAAGGCATCCGGCGCCCCGCTCCAGAAGGAGGGTCGCCGTCCGGACACCGGCGGGTGGGCGGGTGGTCCGACCGCGAACGCTGGCGAGCGGGGCTCCGCCTCCGAGCTGGGTGCCCTGACTGTAGACCTCGCAGGCGCGGTCGAGCGAGGGCCGGACGAGCGCGTCGAAGACCGCCTTCATCTGGTCCTTGAGCTCGGGGATGTACCCCGAGAGCGCGGTCACACCGGCCTCGGGCAGCTGCGGGGCGTCCTCGTTGAGCGAGCGGAGCGTCGCACCGAAGAGGTCGGCGAGCTCCTCGAGCGCGTGGACGACGACCCGCCATTCGAGGAGCTGGCGTGGGTCGGGGCTACCGATCCGGCGGGCGAGCGACCAGTCGCGGCTCGAGAGGAACAGCTGGCGCACGAGGAGGGCGAGGACTTTCGCGGACTCTTCTTCGAGCGTGCCAAGCCGCCGGCTCCGGGTGCGCTTCTTGACGACGTCCTCCATCTCCTCGAGGAACGCGAGGAGGATCATCCGGACGCGCTGAACGAGCTGCGGCAGGCCGTACTTCGATGGGTCGATGAAGTTCTGGAGCACCACCCGGGTCGGTTCCTGCGCGACGAGCGAGACACCGAGAAGGCTTCGGGCCGTCTGGTGCAGTTCTTCGATACGGTCGGGAGCGAGCGGGACGTCCGTACGGATCTCGATCGCGTCGTGGCCCACCCGGTACGCCCCGACGATCAACCGCTCGAGCACTCCCGGCGTGTCGAACGAGCGGGCTTGGACGAGGAACGGTGCGACCGGCGTGTCGCCCCCGGGGAGCGGCGCCGGCTTGAGGAAGAGGGTCCCGTCATCGTTCTGGTCGAACACGATGAGGTCGCCCGGTCTCAGGTTCATCGCTTCCGCCCACGGCTTCGGGAGCGTGACCGCGATCGACGAGTGTCCGGCCTTGAGGACGCGCCGCTCTCGATTGGGGTTCCCCCACGCCATTTTTCTGCCCCGAACCTACTACAGGTTCCGTAGCGATGATGGGGTCCCTTTTTGAACGTTGTGTTACTACTCGGGCGACTTCGGCGACCCGGGCCGCTCGCCGGGCGCCCGTCTACGGGTGACGACGATCGTCGGTCGACGTGGTCAGCGGGGCGCCGTTCGCGGGAGGCTCAGGGTACCCCAGGCGCTCGGGGGGCATCTCGTGCTGGGCGCCCTTTCGTCGCCCGACGACGAAGCCGAGCACGAGAGTGATCACGACCAGCGTGACGATCGTCCCGATGATGATGAAGAGCGCCGCGCCGGGGCCCTCGTTCGGGGACGTAACGGTCAGGTTCTGGGGGAGGTTCATCCCGAAGGCGATGAACCCGTACATCCCGCTCGTGAAATGACCGGGCTCCGTGCACACGAACTCGTACCATCCCGTGGGAGGCGACGTGAACGTGACGGTGACGGTTCCCGCGCTGCTCACGTTGTAGTTGAAGACCACCGCCGGGGAGCTCCCGTAGACGAGCTGGTCGAACGCGGTAGGGGTGATGGCCGGAGGGATCACCCACCCTTGCTTCCCGATGATGGTGAAGGTATGGGCTTCCGCGGAAGCGTCGGTGATCGCCACCGTGACGGTGGTGTTGGGAGCAACGTCCTGGAATTCGTTCGGTGAGAACGTCGTCGAGGTG
>DATJVA010000009.1:0-4803 GCA_035502015.1 Thermoplasmata archaeon
CGGCTCTTCCGTTAGGACGGGCGCTCCCTCGGGGCTGAAGCTGTAGTATCCGCCCCACGAGTTCTCGAGACGGACCCCGGAGGTCTCGAAGGAGGGAAGGTAGGGCGACACGAGCGGGAGAGCGTCCGTCGCGAACGCGTCCCGCTCACCCATCCGGGACATGTCGTAGTCGAGGCGTCCGTCGGCCCCGGGGTCTTCCCGCGCGCCGATCGGGTGGGCGACCGTGTCGACGTAGCCGAGCCAGATCTGTCGTTGCGGGTAGATCGGCTTCAGGACCGCTCCGGTCGGAAGGATGAGGAAAGGGAATCGCGCGCGACCCCCGTCGGTGTCGATCGGCGTCACCGGCGGTACCCAGCGAAGGAGTTCTTCGACCGTCGGGCCGGAGATGGAGAACAGGATCTGGGGACGGGGGCTGCACCCGGTCGATACTCCCAAGGGATGAAGGATCTTCTCGGCCCAGGCGCCGGCCGCGACGATGACTCGGTCGGTCCTCACGGAACGACCGTCGCCGAACCACACGCGAGAGATGCGAAGCCGTCCTTTCATCTGTTCCTGGAAGGAGAACGGCCGTTTCGAGGGCTCGTGTAGGAGGATCTCGTCCCTTCCTTCAAAGGAGAGCCGCTGCACGGTGGTATCGAACCGGAACTCGACGCCCCGGTCCCGGGCCTCGCGGTAGTAGAAGTCCGCCAGCATCTCGGGAGCGACCGCCCCGCAGATCCGGCCGAACAGGCCACCGGCGATCGGCTCAGGGGGCGGGGCTTCGTCTCCCTCGTACCACCTCGTGGGGGATGTGACCAGGCCCGGACAGGTTTGCACCTCCTCCAGGCTCAGCGTCTGCGCTTCGATCGTGCCTCCGCTCTGGGCGAGCAAGGCCCGGTACTCGTCGAGCTGGTGCTTTGGAAGGAGCCAGAGGTATCCGTACAGGTCGAGGAGCGGGTTCGGGGCGCGGAGCGGCTCATGCTCCTTCATCAGTTCCCGGTAGAACGAGATCGCGTTCCGAGCCAGGGTGCGGTTGTCGCGGGAGCTGAACACATCCCGCACCATGCCGTTGCTCGCTCCCATCGACCCTTCGCCCGCCCTCGACCGGGCGTCGACCACGAGGATGGAAAGTCGGGGATCTCCCCGGATCAGGTGGTACGCCGAGGCGAGTCCCATCGCGCCGGCTCCCACGATGACGACGTCGTAGCGGTCCCTTGGTCCCATGGCTACCGAACCCTTTTCCGTCGCCCGTCCGGCCCGGGCAGCGGCCGACGGACCTATAGGTTCGATGGCGCGGAGAGGCGCTCGGCGGTATCCCGTCCCGCGCCGAATCCGTCTCAACGCGGGGTCCGTAGGGACAGCTCGGTCACGAACCACTCGGCGTTCCTCTGTCACGACCCCGTAACGTTGTAACCCGACGCGCGAATGGGACGGGCGGTGACCGATCGTCGCCCGAAGGCCGTCATCTCCTGGAGCAGCGGCAAGGACTCCGCCTTTGCCCTCTCGGAGATCCTTCGCGAGGCGGAACTCGATGTCGTGGGGCTGCTCACGACCGTTACGAAGACGTATGGGCGCGTGTCCATGCACGGAGTTCGAGAGCGGTTGCTCGAGCTTCAGGCCGAGGCGTCCGGGCTACCACTGCTCCGTGTCGAGATTCCCTCTCCCTGTCCCAACGAGGTCTACGAGCAGGAGATGGCGAGAGCAATCGCCACGATGAGCGCCGAGGGGGTCACCCATCTCGTCTTCGGTGACCTGTTCCTCCAGGACATTCGCGAATACCGGGAATCTCATCTTGCCCCGACGGGAATAACGCCGGTCTTCCCCCTGTGGGGCCGAGACACCAAACAGCTGGCACGAGAGATGATCGAAGGCGGCCTCGGAGCTGTCGTTGTCTGCCTGGACCCTCGAAAGCTCTCAAGGACCTTCGCGGGCCGACGCTTCGATGCTCAGTTCCTTAACGAACTGCCACCCTCGGTGGACCCGTGTGGAGAGAACGGCGAGTTCCATACGTTCGTCACTGCCGGCCCCATGTTCTCCCGTCAGATTCCCGTCACTGTCGGGTCTACGGTGGAGCGGGACGGGTTCGTCTTCACGGACCTCCTCCCGGGATGAACGGTCGGCGGGACCGGCCGACGAGGTAGGCCCCGGACTCACCGTCGAGTCTCGCCGCCCTCGGGCGTTGAAAATGCGCCCCGCCCTCCGCCCTACGGCGGACCCGAGAGGTGACCCCACGCGACGTTGATGCCGTACCCGACCGCGGCGATGCCGGCAAGGATCACGATGATCAGGAACCCCGCTACCAGGATCCTCCAGATCCAGGGATAATCCGGAGTGGGGTTGGAGGGTAGCGGGTCCGCCCCCGGCACGGTGGGACCGACCACGAACCAGTCGACGAAGAGCGTCATCGGGTAGACCCCCACCGCGACTCCGCCAAAGGCGAGGTACATCAGGAAGGTCTCGAGGTGGTCCTGCGTCAGACCGAGCTGGTAGGCACGGAAACCGTAGAACAGTACACCCAGGCCCATGACGACCGAGAGCATCCCGACGAAGTGGGTCGGCAGGCGTTGCCGTACCGCGATCGCGAACGCGACGAGCAGGATACTGAGCATGAGCAACGGCTCGAAGAAGAACAGGTCGTAGGACGTTGCGCCGGGGAATCCCTGGATCGGCCACGTGAGCTCTCCCCACAGCCCAATGATCCCGAGAAGTCCTCCCAAGAGTCCAAGGAGAGTAGCGCCCTCCCGCAGGTGGGTGTTCGCACGTACCAGGTCCTTTCGCCAGACCTGGAACCAGACGAGGACCCCGGTGTAGAACACCGCCGCAGTGACCAGGATCAAGAGATCCAGCACAAATGTTAGGTCGTCGACAAACGACATCTCTTATCCCAACTCACACCGTGATGGGCACGGGCCCGCCATCGATTGACATGACGGGGTCTCGAACGCGGGCTTCGTATAATGACCTTGTGTAGGCACAAACTCGGGTCCTTCCCGGTGGGAGCCCGAGGGTTCCGGGGTGAACGATCGCACGTTCGGAGTCACAACGGCGCGGGTCCTCACGCGACGATGGATTCTCAGTTGCTGAGGCACCGTGATCCCGGGTGTTCGGCCCGTTCGGCTCCGGAGCCGATGAACTGTCCACTTCGGGATGCTCCGCATCAGCTCTCACCGTCGGATCCGCCGGTGCGCGGTCGTGGAACGGCCCGGTCTTCAGCCTTAACTCAAGTGACGGTGTCTTGCCGGGTGCACGCCCGTGGCCGCGGTCCACCGTCGCCGCAGAGTCGCTCTCGGGGTCGCGATTGCCGTCGTGGCGTCGGTGGTCGCCGTTTTCCTTGTCCTGCTCACGCCGTCCCACTCTCCATCCAGCTGCATCCCGGGACCGCCCCAATCGCTCTCCCACGACCAGAGGTTCGTCGTGACGACGTGCGACAGTACCGTGGCGCTGAAGCCGCACTCGTTCACATCGTACACAATGGTGCGCTTCTCCGACCAGATGACCGCCCTGGGTCAGTATTCCGCCACGACGCCGGTGAACATCTCGTTCGGGGCGTTTCTTCTCAACTCGACGGAGTTTAGCGAACTATTGGCGAATCCTTCGCCGACGCACTTGCCCACGGACTACTTCTGGAGCTCGGGACCAGGGCCTGTCTGCAATCTCTCGGTGGAGATCCCGGGATCGCCAGCGCAGTATTACCTCGTGATCGAGAACGCAGGGTCGACCGAAGTCTCGATCGAATGGACGCTTTCGCTCGTGATCTACTACGGGTCGACCCCCGCCGCGTGAACCACCCTGAGCGCATCTCGGCCGCCCGAGATCTCCGCCGTCTCTCCGGCGGCTGTCCGAGGGGCTCTCCGGCGGTGGATTCAAGTCTGAGGAGCGTCCTTGAGACCCGATGGCCGCTCGCTATTGTTCCCACTGTGGTCAGCCGGTCGCCCCCGGAGCCGGATTCTGCGCCGCATGCGGTGCCGCCGTAGCAGGAGGTTCGACCCCGGGACCGGTTCCGGTCACCCCGTACCCCCCGCCACCCCTGGGCGCCCAATCCTATGCACCCTACCCGGCATACCCGGCGCCGGGCGCGGGGCAGGGGTGGAATGCGCCCACCTTCGGTCCCGCGGATCACGCCGCACTCTCGGACGTCTTCCTCGCGGCGATGATCGCGTTGATCGGCATCGTCCTGTCCGTCGTCGAGTTGTTCGCCAGTGCTGCCTCGAACTTGTTCAACGCAACGAGCGCCGGTACCGGGTCCTCGGTAACCGTGGACGTGACCGCGCTCTACGTGGCGGCGGCACTCGGGGCCGCGGGGGTTGTCCTGTTCTTGCTCGGGGTCTGGTTCTATCGACGTGCCTTCCGAACGCTGGCGGCCCAGGACACGAGGTTCTCGACTCCGGCCACCCTGACGCTGGTTCTGTTCATCGCCGTGGTCCTTCTCATCGTAGTTCTGGTCGCCGTCTTCGCTGTTCTCTTCCAAGCGGTGCAGTGCGCCGGTTCCGGGAACGCAATCACCTCCGCGTGCATCGCCGCTGGGACCGTGTTGGGACTGATTGCCGCAGGGTTCGTCCTGTTGATCGTGATGCTGGTCGGGGCTATCGGTCTTCTCATCGGGATCTGGAGGCTTGGGACACGGTACAACGAAGGACTGTTCAAGGCCGGCGCCATTCTCCTCATCTTCCCCGTGCTCAACCTAGTGGGGATCATCCTGATACTCCTCGCGGCAAACTCGGCTCGAAGCAAGATTCGTTCCGGGCCGCCTTCGATGCCGTTCGGCTGACCTGGGGACGCTCGACGGAGCGGCCCGACGGTGCCGTGCACAAGACGGTCGGCGCG
>DATJVA010000010.1:0-3607 GCA_035502015.1 Thermoplasmata archaeon
GGGCCGTGACGGCAAAGCTCGCGAACAGATCCCAATTTGCGTACCACCGCGTTCGACAACCACTCGAGGAGTGTCGCGAATCGCAGTAGTTCGCCGCGCACGACGAACCCGGTTGGCCCCTGTCGCCCCTCGCTCGCATACTGGAGTTTGAGGATCACCCACTCGTTCTGGAGCAGCAGTGAGATCCCAACGTAGAGGAGGCGCACCGCCGGAGATCGGCTCGTGGTGATCGACCTCGCCTGTCCGAGGAGGCGATACGAAGTCTCGATCCCGAACCTCTTCCGATAGAGTGCGTGGGTCGAATGGAGCGGGACTTCTCGGAGGGCGTCCCCGGCCATGTGACCCAGAACCTCGTAGACGAGGTACTGGGCTCCGCGTCGATTCCACTTCCGCCCCATCTGGTAGCGCACGACCACGTGGACCCGGAGGACGAGGGGCGGCTCCCCACGACGGGGACTCCGGAGAGCGTGTTCGGTCACGTAGGAGCACTGTCCGCGCTCCCATCGCTTCCTCTGCGTCGAACCGAGACGCATCGGCGTGATGACCGTGTAGCCCTCGGACTTCAGCCAGCTCAGGGTGTCGTACTCGTAGAACTCGCGGTCGAGGTAGATGCGACGTATCTGGACGCCGGCCTTCCGCGCGTCGGAGAGGAGACGGGCTGCCGTGCGATGACGGTGGCCCCGTTCGCGGAGGTAACGGAGGGCCACCGTCAGGCGAAAGTTCGGCTGCAGGAGGTCGAGGGTGGCGCAGTGGTAGGCGCGGTGGGTGCCCCGGGACTCCTGCGTCTTAACGAATTGCGGATGGTCCGGGTCGATTGCTTCCCCATAGTACGGGACGTCGTGGAAGTCGATGGCGACGTCGACGGGGTGCCGAGGGGTGTAGGGTTGGGCCTGAAGGCGGAGTGCGCGGGTCAGCGCGCGCTGAGTACGGCCCAAATCGAGATGTTCGAGAATCCGGCGGGCGTGACGGTCCGAAGTCCCTCGACGGGAATGAGCCCGAGGTCGGGTGACGGACAAGCGCTGGGCCGCGGCCCGAAGAACCAGGTCGGCGACATCTCGGCGGACCCGAGGGGAAAATGGGTGGGCGAGAGCCGAGGCGAGAAGCGGTCGGAACCAGAGGTGCGCCTGGCGCCGCACCTCTCGATCAGTAAGGGGACGCCGTCGCCGTCGGTCCCGATGGGCCGACGAGTATTTCTCTCGGAGGCGAACTCTCTTGGCCGCGGCCTCACGGCCGCCGCCGCGGGCATTGGGGTACACACCGAATCGTCCGCGGCGTTCCCCCCTTGAACGCCGAGTTCCACCGGCAACGGAGCAACTCAGGCAATCAGTTCAGACGGTGGATGGCCAAGTACTGGCCGGGGTTTACAAGATAGGTTGACCTCGTCGTGAGCCCGTCCTCGCATCTCTGTTCGAGTTCTCTCTCGACAACCTGTCCTTCCACCGCGCCGTATTATCTGTCTCCGCTGCCTTCCTGTCGACAGACTTATAGCCACGTATTATCTGCCGTACTTCCGTGGTCTCCCTCGTCCGTCGACAGGTCCGCCGTCAGCGCTACTGGTACCTCGTCGAGTCTGGTCGAGTGAAGGGTAGGCCCCGTATTGTCTGGCAGAAGTATCTCGGGACCCCGGACCACCTCCGAGCTCTCCTCGAACGAGCCGAGATGGGAGGTGGCCCTCTCGAGGTCGACGTGGCCGACTTCGGGCCCGCTCCGCTACTGGCTCTCGCCCGTGAGCTGGGACTCGTGGAGACCATCGACCGTCTGATTCCCAAGCGCGATCAGGGCTACTCCGTCGGGGAGCACCTCCTCATCGCCGTCATCAACCGATGCCTCGCGCCGTGCAGTAAGCTCCAGATCCGCCCTTGGTTCGACGAGACCATCCTCCCTCGGCTCCTCGGCAAGAAGGAGGGGCTCTCGAGCCAGGACTACTGGAACCACCTCGACCGGATCGACGATGCCCTCATCGAGTCGATCCAGTTCGCGATCTCCCGCCGCGCCGTAGAGCGCTTCGGACTCGCCCTCGACTTCCTCTACTACGATCCGACCAACTTCTCGACCCACATCCAGAACCACGACGACCGGGGCAACGAGATCCCCGAACGGGGGAACGCCAAGGACTCTCGCACCGATCTTCGGCTCATCGGGGTGGCTCTCCTCGCCAGTCGGGATCACGGGGTCCCGCTCTTGCACCGCACCTTCCCGGGGAACCAGAGCGAGTATCCACTCTTCCGGGAGGAGGTCCCCCGGATCCGACGCTGGGTCGAGGCCCTCGGCAAGCGCCCGGAAGACGTCACCTTGGTCTTCGACAAGGGGAACAACAGCGCCCCAGGTCTCGACTTGGTCGAGCAGGCCCATTTCCACTACGTCGGATCCCTGCGACCCAGCTTGAACCGGGACCTGTTGACGCTCCCGCTCTCGAAGTTCCGACCGTGCTACGGCGAGGGAGAGACCGCGACGGTGACGTATCGGGAGAAGCGGAAGGCGTACCGTCGGGAGGTCACGGTCGTGATGACCTTCAACCGCCAGTTGGAGGCCCATCTCCGGGCGACGTTGGAGGACATCCTGGTGACGGCGGAGGAACGGCTACGGGCGTGGGCCACGGCCCTCGCCGAGGACCAGGCGAAGGGCCGTTCGAAAGGGCGCCGAACCCTCGCCACTTGTCGGAATCGGGTGCGGAAGCTCCTGAGCCACGCCGAACCCCTCTTCCGATGGTCCGTGACCCGAACCGGGCGCGGACCGTTCGAGGTTCGCTGGTCCCGGGACGAGGCGGCGATCCGCCGTCGGTCCGCGGGGTTCGGTCGGACGCTGATCTATACCGACCGGCACGACTGGAGCGACGAGGAGATCGTTCGGGCGTACCGGTCGAAGGCGATCGTCGAGGAGGAGTTCCGACGGTTGAAGGACACGTCGTACCTCTCGGACACGCCGCAGTATCACTGGACGGACTCGAAGATCAAGGGACACCAGCTGATCTGCTTCCTCGCGCTGCAGTTGATGACCATCCTCCAACGACAACTGCATCGGACCGGGCACGCGGTCACGATCGACGAGTTGGGACATGGACTCCAAAGGTGGTTCCAAGTGATCCAGCTCTACCCCGGTGGAAGGGTCGAGCGACGGCTTCGACCGATGAGCCCGGTGCAGGAGACTCTGCACAAGGAACTCCACCTCGAGACCTACGCGTAGGACGAGCGCACCCCGGGCGTAGGTAATACGCCCCGGTCGCACAATTCTCCGTCAGAGAACATGGGCTCCCAGGTTCTCAACTTGTAAACCCCGGTACTGGATTCGAGAATTCGAACTTTCTTGTGGTTCCTGAGAGCCGATCGGATGCCCCGGGTCGACCGGAAATGTTCCCTATGTCTTCGGCCGCCGAAACTCGTGTCGGAGCAAGCCAAAGATGGCCTCCCCCTCCCAACGACTCCCGTGCCGTCGAACCTCGCGTCGATGCCCCTCCGTCTTGAATCCGAGGCGCCGAAGCAGCGCCATCGACCGAGTGTTGGAATCGAACACGCTTGCCTGGAGATGATGCAGCCTGAGAGTCTCAAACGCGACTCGGCAAAGCGCCGCCACGGCCTCGGTGCCGTAACCATGATGCCAGTACTGGGGC
>DATJVA010000011.1:0-15874 GCA_035502015.1 Thermoplasmata archaeon
TGACGGACCCCTTCCGCCTGGAGGATACGGGACCGCTTCTGCCCTTCCGCCACGAGGATGGCGCTCCGCTTCTCCCCGTCGGCGCGGAGCACCGCGGCCCGCCGCTGGCGTTCGGCGGACGTCTGCTCCTCCATCGCGCTCGTGACGGGGCCGACCGGGTCGCCCTCTTTGATCTCGACCGCGTCGACGCGTACGCCCCACTTGTCGGTCGCCTCGTCGAGGATATCCCGGAGCCGGGCGTTGATCCGTTCGCGGTTGTAGAGGACCTCGTCGAGCTCCATGTCGCCGATGATCGAACGGAGGGTCGTCTGGGCGAGAGCGAGGGTGGCGACCTGGTAGTTCTGGACCTGGAAGATCGCCTTTGGTGCGTCGACGACTTTGATGTAGATGATCGCGTCGACGTTCGTCGGAGAGTTGTCCTTGGTGATCACTTCCTGCCGCGGGACTTCGAGGACCTGCGTTCGGAGGTCGATCTTGAGGACGCTTGCGAGCGGGCTGACCAGGTTGAACCCCGGATTGATCATCCGCTTGTACGACCCGAGGAGCGTGACGATCCCCTGCTGGTACGGCTGGATCGTGTAGATCATCCGGGTCAGCAGGACCAGGAGAACCACGAACGCGAGAACGATCGCTACGATGACGAACGTGTAATCCATCGGAACCTCTTCGGTCTCCGTCGTCCGAGGACGACGACCGGGTCGGCCCAACCCCCGGGAGGAAGTAACCCTTTCCGTTGCCGGGCTCGTCTCTCTACGACGGCTTGACCGGTTCGATCGGCACGACGGTCACCGAGACGCCCTCGCCATGGACGACGCGGACGTGCGTGCCCTCCGGGATCTCCGTGTCCGCCCTCGCGGACCAGACCTCGGAGCGTACCCGGACCTTCCCCTTGATCGTGTTCGGGACGATCGGAACGATCACGATGCCCTCCGCGCCGACGAGCCCTCCGCTCGTCGTACTGAGGGGAGAGTGCGTCGGGGCCACCCACCGGTAGTACGGGATCTCCGCGAGCGCCGCGACGATCGCGACGACGATGATCGCGACCGGGCCGACGTAACTGTCCAGCAGTACGTCCGGCAGGAAGAGGTAGAGGAACCCCGCCACGAGGAGGATGGAGCCAGGGATGAGGAGGAGCGCGCCTGGGTGAACGAGCTCGAACGCCAGCAGAACGACGCCCACGATCACGAGCGCGATGCCGATCGTCGGGTCGATGACCGTCACGTTCCCTGTCCGCGCGAAAGGAACGGCTGGGGATTAAGCTTCGTTGGTTGGACCCGGCGCTAACGGATGTAGCGGTCGGTTGTGTCGAGGTCGAACTTCGTAACGACCTTCAGTCGGCGACCGCGACCGCCGGGGGCGTACCCGAGGAAAGGGTACAGCCGCCACAGGTCCCCCTCCGCCATCCGCGTCGCGATATGCTCGGGGCCGAACGCGCTCCGCGTCACATACGCCGTCACCTGACGAACCGAACGTTCGTCGAGATATCCGAGGGAGTGGAGGTACTCATGGGCCAGGATCACGTAGATGAACGAGTTGAGCTCGGCCGGGCTTCGGGCGTGGGCCCGCATCGTCTCGACGAGCCCCTCGTTCATGACGATCAGGTTCCCCGTCACCTGCCAGTACGCTCCGAGCTGCGGAGGCAGGTCGGAGAGGCCGAGACCGAGACCGGGGCGCTCGACACCGAGCACCTGGCGGACCGCGTCGCGGACGACCCGGAACACGCGGTCATAATCGGCCGGCTGCTGGAGCGCCCGCGCGAGCGCCGAAGCGCGTTCCGCCGGAATGCGGGGACCATCGTCCCGGGCCGGAGCGGGAAGGACCCGGGACGCCTCGAGAGGGAGTTGCATGCCACTCCCACCGTCACGGACAGGATATAGGGTCGCTTACCGAAAGGAAACGAGAGTACCTTTTCGCCGAGGGACCTCCCCGAACGCCGGACTTGCCTCCCGAGAGCCTATGAACGCTCGGCTCCATCCTCGGCCGCGATGCCCAGGCCCCAGGACGTGGTGTTCCCTCGCCGCCGCGAGCGGGAGGAGGATCGACGCAAGGAAGGGCAGCAGCGCAAGCTGCTCGACGAATTCTTCGACCACTCGACCCTCCTGTCGGTCTCGCGTCTCGTCAACCGGGGGCTTTTCGACTCTGTGGATTATCCGATATCGACCGGCAAGGAAGGAGGCGTCTTCCGGGCGACCGCCGGAAAAGAGTTCCGCGCGGTGAAGATCTATCGCGTGAACAATACCGTTTTCCGCCATCTCCCCGAGTACGCGCTCGAGTCTCTCCGTCGGGAATCGAGCGTCAACAACTTCGGTGGGCTGATCTTTGCATGGACTCGACGCGAGCATACGATCCTTGGCCGCCTCGCCGAGGCTCACGTGCGGGCTCCGCGGCCGCTCGGCCACTTCCGCAACGTGCTCGTGATGGAGTTCATCGGGAATGCCGAGGGCCTCGCCGCACCCCGGCTCATCGACGCGGAGGTGGACGACCCCGCGGTCCTCTACGAGGACCTCGTGCACGAGATCGGCCGGATGGCAAAAGATGCGCGATTGGTCCACGGTGACCTCTCTCCGTACAACGTGCTGTTCCACGAAAGCCACCCCGTGCTGATCGACGTGGCCCAGGCGGTGGCCGCGGACCACCCGGAGGCGCTCCGTCTGATGGAACGGGATGTACGGAACTTTGCGAAGTACCTCGGTCGGCTCGGGTTCTCCGTGGACACGGCTGACTTCCTCGAGGCGGTCGGGGCGAAGTCGATCGGCCCGGCGCCCGCGGAGGCGTGACGATGCCGACGCTCTACGCCCGGATACCCGAGGACCGCGTCGCGGTGATCATCGGCCCTGGGGGTCGTACGAAGAGGGCAATCGCCGTCTCCACCGCGACGGAGATCGACATCGACGCGACCGAGGGCGAGGTGTGCATCCGTGGTCCGGACACCGACCCGATGGGGGTCCTCAAAGCACGTGACATCGTCCTCGCGATCGGGCGCGGGTTCTCCCCGGAGCGGGCGATGCGGCTCCTCAAGGAGAACACGTTCTTCGGCGTCCTCGATATCAAGCTCGCCACGGGCAAACGAGAGAAAGCCGCCCTACGGCGGATCCGTTCTCGGGTGATCGGTACGAACGGGCGCGCGCGGTCGCGCATCGAGCAGCTGTCGGGTTGCTCGATGAGCGTTTACGGTTCTACGGTCGCCCTGATCGGAGAGGAGGAACAGCTCGAACGTGCGACCCGGGCGGTCGAGCTCCTCGTGAAGGGCAGCGAGCACTCGACGGTCTTCCACATGCTCGCCCGGATGAAGCGGGACGATGCGGTCCGGGAAGCGACCGCTGTGGACGACGTGGAAGAGCTCGGAGGGTAGGCGCGTGGGGAAGACGCTCGCTCTCGAAGGACCGGGGCTCGCGTGGGCTCGCGAACGGTTCGCGCAGTACTACGAGACCGCTTCGATCCCGCCCCCTCATCGTCTGGCCCGCCGGGAGTTCGCGGCGTTCCCGTTCACCACCGAGACGCTGATGCGCCGCCACGCGACCCTGCGGAGCCCCGAGGAGTTCGAACGGTTCCTGCGCCGCGAGACGCCGCGGCACGTCTACTACTCCTCGGCGTACTACCGCCGCCCCGCCGAGCCGACGATGTCGGCGAAAGAATGGCTTGGCGCCGACCTGATCTTCGACCTCGACTCTGACCATCTCCGGGGGGCGGAATCCCTCGACTACGCCGGGCAGCTCGCGCTGGTCAAGACCCGTCTCGTGGCGCTGGTCGACGACTTCCTCTTCGGGGACTTCGGTGTCGACCCGGCCGCGACGTCGTTCGTATTCTCGGGGGGACGCGGGTATCACGTCCACGTCCGGGACGATCGATTCCTGCCCCTCACGAGCCCCGAGCGCCGGGAGCTCGTCGATTACGTTCTCGGCACCGGATTCGACCCGATGATGGTCATCGAGGGACGCCGGACCGACGTGCGCTCGGGGCGTACGGCCGCCGGCCTCGAAGGGGAGGCGGACGCCGGAGCCGCCACGGGGAGGGTACCCCGGACGCGCACGCTCGCTCCCCCCGATGCGCCGGGGTGGGCGGGCCGGACGACCCGCTCGCTGCTCGAGCTCCTGCGCCGATGGGAGGAGCAGGGAGCGAAGGCGGCGGCGGACGAGATGAAAGGGCTCGGCATCCCGCCGGCCAAAGCGCGGCGGTACGCGCGTCTCCTTATCGACGACGGCGGGGCCGCCAAGATCCGGGCCCACCTCTCCCTTGACGTTTTCCGCGCCGACCTGCCCGCGGACTTCCTCGAGGCGGTCGTGCCCCGTGCGGCCGTCGAGGTGCAGGGAGAGACCGACGCTCCCGTGACGACCGACGTTCACCGTCTGATCCGACTCCCGAACTCTCTCCACGGGGGAACCGGCTTCCGTGTGGTCCCGCTGGGACGCGAGGAGATCGCGCGGTTCGACCCGTTCCGCGACGCGGCGCTCCCCGACAGCGACGTCCGCGCGACCGCGGTCACCTACCTGAGCGAGGCCCGCTATCCGTTCCCCGGGGGCGAGGTCCATCTGGTCCCGGGCGGGACCGACGAGCTCCCTACGCCGGTGGCGCTTTTTCTGCTGCTGCGGGGGGAGGCGGAGCTTCGGCCTTCACCGGGATGACCAGCCGCCCGATCTTCTCGATCGACGCTTCGATCTGGTCGCCGGGCTTCAGCTTTCGCGACTCGTTCCCGAACTCGAACCCCGGGACGCCTCCCAGGCTACCGAGCGAGAGGATGTCGCCGGGCTCGAACGTGATCCCTTGGGAGAGGTGGGCGATGATCTCGGGGATACGGAAGACGTAGTCCGAAGTATCCCCACGCTGACGCACCGTGCCTCCGACCTTGAGCTCCATCTGGAGGGGGTACGGTTCGCCGACCTCCTCCTTCGGTACAACCCACGGTCCGACCGCCATCGTGGCGTCGAACCCCTTGCCCATCACCCAGTCGGTCGTGCCTTCCGACGGGTACTGGAGGTCGCGGTAGCCCATGTCGAGCGCGATCGTGTAGCCGGCGACGCACTCCATCGCCTTCGCGACCGGGATGCGCTTCCCCCGCTGACCGATCACGGCGGCGAGCTCGAGCTCGACGTCCGGGAACTTCCCGACGGGGTTGAGGACGAGGCTTTCGCTCGGTCCTACGAGGCTGTTGAAGTAGCGAGTGAAAACGTACGGTTGCTTCGGGAGCGGCTTCTTCTGCTCCGCGAGGTGGCTCTTCGAGTTCGACGCGAGGCAGTAGACCTTGCTGCCGCGGACCACCGGGGCGAGCAGCTTCACGCCCTCCTCCGGCTTGAACAGGAAGCGGGCCCCGGTGGCTGCCCGGGGGGTCCAACCGGACTGGCGGCGCCGGTCGATGTACTGGATGATCTTTCGGGTCAGCTCGACCGAGTCCGCACCGCCCGTGAAGAACGCCTGCATGTCGCGGAAGCGGCTCGGGTCGGCCCCCTTGACGGGGTTGACGCCGTAGTAGTCCCGGACCGCCGTGTCGAGGTCGATGAACTCGTTCGCGTCGGTGATCATCCCGAAGTGGAACTGGTCCTGGAGCGTGAAATGAACGAGCTTCACGATGTCCCCTCGGGCGCCCGGAACCGCGCGGACGGATAACGGATGCGCGGCCCCGGCGACCCGCGGACGGGCCCCAGCGCGAACAGCGGCCCCGACCCGGACCTCTACCGGAAGTGTCGGTGGACCGCGAGCAGATAGATGAACAGTATCAGGGCGAAGATGAAGCCGAGGGAGACGAAGTTACCGGCGAGGCCGAAGCTCACGAGCTCGAGGATCACGAATATGAGGGTCAGCACGAGCGCCCACATGCGCAGGTGCCAGAGGCCCAGTGCGAGCCCCAGAATGATCAGACCCACGATCAGCACGATAACGCCGAACGTGAGCCCACCGATGCCGACCAGGCTCGTCCCCACGCCCAGGAACGAAGCAGCGGCGATGCCGGCGAGAAGGAGCGCGCCGACCAGGATCAGAAGAAAGCCGAAGATCCCCACCAGAACCGCGAGGATCGCGACGCCGAGCGGTCGGGAAGGGGCCGGGGGAGCATACTGCGGGGTCGGTTGGGCCGCCATGTATTCACCGCGGCAGGTCGGCCTGCCGGCTCCTATAGGTTCGTTCCCGGGTTATGAAGGTGCGTTCAGGTGCGAATCCTCGTGGTCCAGGCTTCCGGGAGCGGCGCCCGTCGGCCCGACGGCGCGTACGTGGCGAGGTAACCCGTCCCGAGCCGCTCGAGCCCTATCAGCTCGAGCGGGGCCACATCGTCCGGCCCGGTCGTCTCCGGGCCGCTCACCATCGGTGGTGCGGTCGCACCGCCGACGACCATCGGGGCATAGTAGACTGAGAACCGGTCGAACAGCCCGTCGCGCAGTACGCTCGAAAGGATCTCGGCACCCCCTTCGACCATGAGCTTCCGGACCCCAAGGTCGTAGAGCTGCGAGAGGAGACGGCGTAGGTCGACCCGTTCCTTTCCCGCGACGAGCCGCTTCACGTGCGATGGGAACGCGCGGGCGGACCGCTCCGACGTCGCCACGATCGTCGGGGTGGATCCGTCCAGGACCCGGGCGTTCGTCGGAGTGCGACCGCTCGCGTCGACGACCACGCGCGTGGGGTTTCGACCGGCGGGCTCTCCGAGAAGCTCCCAGTGGACCCGCAGCGACGGGTCGTCCTTGACCACCGTCCCGACGCCGACCAGGATCGCGTCCGACCCGGCGCGCAGGCGTTGGACCCGAACGAGGTCCTCGGGGCCCGAGAGGGCGGCGCGTTTCCCACCCGCGTAGGCGAGACGACCGTCGAGCGACACGGCGCAGTTGACCCAGACCGCGGGCCGTCGCAACGAGGAGTCCGTGGGCGAACTCATTCCGCACCCCTAGCGAGTGGCCCGGAGGCGAGCGACCTCGGTATCGAGGTCGGTGGTCGGTTCGCCCGCCGCCTTCAGGTCGTCCAGGTTGATCGCGACATTCGCGAGCGCACCCTCGGTGGCGGCTCGGAACATGGCGAGAGAGGTGACGAGGTCGCTTGCGAGAGCGGCGCGCGTGCGCTCCCGGACGCCCGCGAGCCGCTCCGCGAGTTCGACCGCCCGCCGGGCCGTCTCGAGGGGGACCTCGGCCGCTCCTCGGACGGCCTTCAGATACCCTTCCTGGCCCGCGGGGTCTCCGGGGTGCTCCTTCCGGAACTTCTTCGACTGCCGGACCGCATCGTAGGAGCGGGCATCCTCGTCGGCGAGCTCGAGGAATCGCCGGCGCCCCGCGGTGAGGGCCGCGCTGACGTCGACAAGGTCCTCGGCAGGCTTTGTCGGGTCGATCGAGTAAGCGAGGACCATCTCTCCGAGAGCGGCCGCGAGCGCGCCGACCACTCCTGCCGCGCTTCCGCCGCCCGGCGTCGGCGTGCGCGCCGCCAAGCGAGAGGCGAACGACGCGATCGACTCGTGGCCCGGGCCCGCGCTCTCCGCGGCGAGGACCTTGCGCTCGAGCACCGCGGCGCGGTCGAACGAGTGGAGCTGAAGGTAGTACTCCGCCGCCTCGAACAGCGCGTCCTCGGGGACGAGCCCGACGATCTCGGACTCCTCGACCGACACGCCGTATCGGGTCGCCTCGCGTCGGACCGCTTCGAGGGCGCGATGCACCGGGGTGACGCGGTAGTCGGTGAGGTTCATCGATACCTGCGCGCGGTTCCGCTCCTTGATCTCGAACCCGAGCGCCTTGACCTCGGGGAGACCCCCGTCCCGGGCCCGCACCGCTTTCGCGATGCGCTTTGCGATCGCGACGTCCGGCGTCGTGAGGTAGGCGTTGTAGGCGATCAGGATCGGGCGCGCGCCGATCGCGACGGCCCCCGCCGTCGGGTGCAGTCGCGGTTCACCGAAGTCCGGCGCCCGAGACGGGTCGGTCGCGATCACCTCCCGCAGGCCCTCGAACTGCCCTTCCCGGACCTTCGCGAGGTCGGCCCGTTCGGGGCGCTTCGCCGCGGCGGCGTACAGATAGACCGGCACGCCGAGCTCCTTGGCCACGCGGGCCCCCAGTCTCTCGGCGAGCCGGACCGCGTCCGCCATCGTCGAGGCACCGAACGGCACGAACGGGACGACGTCCGTGGCCCCCATCCTCGGGTGCTCGCCGCGCTGGACGTTCAGGTCGATCAGCTGCGTCGCGACCTTCATCATCCGGAACACCGCCTCAAGCAACGCTTCGCCCTCCCCGACCAGGCTGATGACGCAGCGGTTGTGGTCGGCGTTGCGCTCGACGTCGAGCACCGTCACGCCCGGCACCCCACGGGCCGGCGCCACGATCCGCTCGATCCGCTCGGCATCCCGCCCTTCCGAGAAATTCGGCACGCACTCGAACAGCGTCATGGATTGCCGGACCCACCGAACGTTTCGAGAAGAGTCTGATGGCCCCGTGCCTCTTGGGGCGACGCGCTCGTTCGGGGTCGCTGACGCGCTCGAGCCACCGCGGCCCGCACACGGTCTTCCGAGAAGCCGTGCTGCTCGACGAGCAGCGAGCGCACGGCCGCTTCGTCGACCGGGCCGAACGGCAATGGGGATACCTCCTCGGCGAGCGGGTGGCGGAAGATCTCGGCGACCTCCTCCGCCTCTGAAGGGTCGATACCAACCTTCTCGACGGTGGGCCGGAAGCCGAGGTGCTCCTGAACGACCTTGAGGGCCTTCTTGGGCCCGTATCCCTTGGCTCCGTCGTTGAAGTCCGTTCCGACGATGACCCCAAGAAGGATCAGCTCGTCCTGGGTGATACCGAGGGACGAGAGGAGCTCCGACCGATCGATCAGCTGGGCCCCCGGACTGGTGCCACCCTTTCCTCGGGCCGCGAGCCCGCGGACGAGCTTCGGCGCCCCGAACAGGAGGGTGTCGTAGTCCTCCGAGGCGGTCGCCCAGACCGAGCCCCGCGCCGCCATCACCGCGGCCTGGGCTTCGCCCTCGCTGGGTGCCTGGACGGACGGAACCCCGAGGGCCGTCAGGACCTGTCGAAGTTCCTCGACCATCGGGCGGGTCAGTCGTGACGTCTGCGCCGCCTTCTTGCGCGCCGTCTCGAGGTCGCCGACGGCGAGCGCCTGCTGCCACTCCCCTTCCGCCCTCTCCTTTGCCTGGATCCTCTGACGGATCGTTCCGACCTTCCGCTCGGGCGGTTTGCCGTCGAAGACCCAGATCGGTAGCACGCCTTCCCGCAACAGCGAGGTGGTGCGATAGAAGACCCCCATGAGGTGGCTCGTGACCCGGCCCTCGGAGTCGCAGAACAGCTGGCCGTCCCGCTGGCGAAGGGTCGCGAGGAACTGATAGACGGCGTTGTACCCGTCCACGGCGAGCGTCCGTCCGGCGAGCGCCTCCCAGGGGAGCTCCTGGGCCGAGACGATCTCCTTGAGGGGGAGTCCCACGAGAACCTCGGAACGGCGGCGAGTACTTGGGATTACTGTGGAGAAACATCCGCCAGACTCTATAGGGACCAACGTCTCGGGCGGAACGGAGTCACGACCATGGAGTTCGTTTGGAGGGAAGAGGCGTCGCCGTCCAAGACCTTCGGCGAGGGTTCCGTCCTCGTTTCTGCGTTCCCGAGCGCCGGTCTCGCCACGACCGTCGCGGGCCACTACATGATCCGAGCCCTGAACCTCCCGCGGGTGGGCCGGTTCGAGAGCCCGGAGATGGCCCCGATCGCGGTCGTTCAGGGCGGGGAGGTCCACCCGACGATCCGTGTCTACGGCCGGGCGGATCTCGGTCTCGTCCTTTCCGAGTTCCCTCCCAGCCCCTCCATGGCGAATTCGATCGCGCGCACGATCCTCGACGCGGCGGAACGGCATAAGGCCCGCATGATCGTCGGCTTCGAGGGAGTCGTGCCGCATCCCCCGGGCGACGAGGAGGCCGAGGAGGAGGAGAGCGCGGTCGCGGAAGACCAGCCGCCCGAGCAGGTCTGGGTCGCCTACTCCCGGAAGGACAGCACGGTCCTCAAGACGTTCGAGCCGGCGAAGGCGAGGCTGCTCGAGGACGGGGTCATCGGCGGAGTCTCGGGCGCCCTTCTGGTGCAGGGAATGGGTCGGCCGGTGCCCGTGGTTGTCATGCTCGTGAGCGCACGGGTCGCCGAGGGGCTCCCGGACCACCGCGCCGGCGCCGCGCTCATCGAGGCGCTCGACCGTGTACTTCCCGAGGTCGAGATCGACACCGGACCGTTGCGTGCGCAGGCCGAGCAGATCGAAAAGGCGCTTCGGGCCGTGATGAAATCCCACCCGGGAGGAGCCCCGACCCCGGCGCCCGAGACCCCGGCCCCGACACCGGGAATGTACGGCTGAACCGAGCGCGACGGTTCGACCCCGACGGGCCCGCGGGACGTTCTCCCTAGGCGAACGACTCGGTGTAGGAGAGGAGGTAGAACGCCCCCACGATCATCACGGCGAGAAGGCCCAGGATGGCCACCGGGTTCGTGTGGAACTCCACCACGGTCAGTCCGATCAGCGCCGCCGGTAGCACGAGCAGTGCCAGCACCGTGAACAGGCGTCCGTCCATCGAAGCTCCCCGAGAGCAAGGCTCTCATAAAGCTAAGCAGGGCGGAGAACCCGGGGGGAGCGGTCCCCCGCCCAGAGAATCGGTTACTGGGCCGCGGGAGGTCGTGCCTTGGCGTCGACCTCGAACGTCAACTCGACCTCGGGTCCGTCGGCCCGGACGGCCGGCATCGGCACCGGGAGTTGAGGCTCGGGAACATGGGGGGGCGGAACGATGCCGAGGGCGGGGGTCTCGAGCTCGGCCCGCACGGGCACCGGGGAGAGTTCCCCCGTCGAGAGCTCTGCCGCGTTCAGGATCGCCTCGGTCGGCGTGAGAAACGAGCGTTCGATGTGGTCCTCGATGACCGAGGCCCAATGGTCCGCGATGCGGGAGAAGGCGAGCCGGCCGCAGGTCGAAACCAGGCTCTCGTTGTCGAGCGTCTGGAGGGTCGCGACCCCCCGTTCGCGCTTTTCGACAAACGACTCTACGAAGTGGAGGCGACCGATCGCCCGGTCGGCGAGAGCGCGGCGGTCCCCTTCGCATCGGAACGGCTTGATCACGAAGGCGCTTACGACCTCGGCGTTGCGCGAGGCGACCTCGAGGACGTACGGGAACGCGCCGCTCCCGGCGCCGCCGCCGAGGCTACCGACCACGATAACGAACGTAACCCCATGGAAGATCCGCTGAAGGGCGGGCTCCGCGGCCCGGGCGAGCACCCCTCCGACGAACGGAGAGCCGCCCGTGTCCGTGTCGACGCCGGAGTCGGGACCCAGGTAGACCCGGCGGTCGAACTCATCGAACCCCTGGACCTTCGGGTCGCAATTGATCGCGACCGTCTCCAGGTGACGGACGTGACGGCGAGCCACTTCCCGGGCCACCCGGATCGCCCCGCCGCCTACGGCAGCAAGGACGAATCGGACGTCTTGGCCGAGGCGCAGCGGGTTCTCCCAGCTCGCGCCGATCGGCTCTCCGATTCCCGGCGTTAGATTTCGGTCGTCACTCCCCTGCCCGGCCTCGTTGGTCCCCACAACCCCCCCTTGACGGAGCACTCCAACCGCTCGCGCGCATCTACCGGCCCACGACCCCCTTGCGTTCCAGGTCCTTCGCGCTCTCGCTGAGCGCTCCGGCCTGGGTCCGAGTCTCCACCGCCTCGCGCACCGTTGCACGAGCCCGCTGGACGAGCTCGTTGACCTTCATGTCCATCTCGCCGTGCCGCACGATCTCGGCGAGGATGTCCTTCACCGAGCCTCGGTTGGCGACGTGATGGGCGTAGGTCTCGAGGGTGGCGTACTCCTCGGGCCGAAGCCGCACGGGGACCTCTATGAAGCCCTCGGCGTCCACGGCGGGCGTTGGCGCGGTCGACAGTGCGCGGGACCGTAGGAACGCGTGCAGCGCCGCCCGCATCAGCTCCGAGCGGGTCCCGAACTCGCCGTTAACCACGAACGAGTCGACCAGCTGGAGCTCCTTGCGGTTGCACCGTAGGGCGATGCGCGCATCCTCGGGCCCCTCCCCACGGGCCGGTGGCTCTTCGGAGGCCACTTTGCCGCGTCGGGAAGCGTTGTCGAACACAGTCGAGCAGAGGGATGTAAACTCCACATACTTAAACACAAGCACGGCGCTTCGATAGAACGCTCGCGCACACCCGTTGGAGGCCATTTACTGACGTGTCGAACAGGATGTGTCTTACGTCGAACGTGCCATCCGGAACCGAATACCTCTGTATAACACACTCCAAGGATCGCGCGCCGGTCGTGACCCCTCTCAGGCTCTTGTATGGGCGCGCGCGCCGCGATGCGATGGCGCGCGAGCCGGTCCCAGGTGAGCAGAACAGTCGCGTCGAGTGCGTGAGCTCCTCTGACGTGCGGAAGTGTGTCATTATGCGCATTAGTGCGTATTACGTCAATAGACGAATGTGCAGTCGTCTTGTGTCGTTTCCACTGGCCCTTACATTCAAATATCAGATGTCAGGCATACCCTCACCCGCGGGTCGAAGGGCCCACAGAAACGGAGGAACGAACTCGGATGAACGTCTTTGGAAAGAACGAACGAACCTGGAGAAAGGCGCGGAAGCGCGGAGTGTCGCCGATCATCGCTACGATCTTGCTCGTGGCGATCACGGTCGTGCTGGCCGCCGTGCTCTATGTGCTGATTTCGGGGCTGACGCACGGAACGGGCTCGGCTCCGCTCGGGACCAACTTCGCGTGGGGTACACCTGTAAACGCCACGGGAACACAGCCTACCGGATGCACCTACACCACGGGCACCCACTACTGCTATACCATTGAGGTCCTCCCGAACGGTGGACTCACCACGTCCAACATCCAGTTCTCGCTGCGCAACAGCCTCGGCTCGACGACCAGTTGGCCCACAGGGGTAACGATCTCTCTGACCAGCCCCAGCACGGCAGGCGTCCTCGCGACGTACTCGACGACCTCGTCTGGCTGGACCCCTGCTGCCGGATTCAATGGCGTGATCCCGAACGGCGGTGGAATCTCCATCCTCACCGCTGCTCAGGGGGCCACTAACGGCCTGTTGGGCGACGAAATCGTCGCGATTGGAGTCAGTGGCTACTCCGGCACAGTGCCATCCGCTTCCTTCTCGTAAGCGAGGGGAACTCCAGCGGACCGGACCCCTCGCGAAAGCGGGGGGCCAACCCTTTCCGGATCCTTTTTCTTTTGAGAGGGGACGACCAGTCTCGGTCGGACATGTATCAAAGGGCATTCTATGTCCCGCACTCACCGCGTTGGTGGGCCCGACTACGTTGAAGAGAGCGGTTGTCCGAGACGAACGATAACGACTAAATAGGGCCCTCCCACCTGTTTACATCGGTGTCCCGGCAAGTGCCTTGGCACCTCAGTCGGAGCCATGACAGGGATTCGGAGATGGCGGGGTCGACGCACGTCGTTCTCGTCGGGTCGAAGGCGCGGGAAGCGAGGCGTATCAGATGTCATCGCGACGATCCTCTTGCTCGCGCTCACCGTCACTCTGTTCTCCGCGATCTTCGCCTTCGTAACGACCTTCCCGTCGCCCCCGGCCTCGAACAACAACCAGTTCCAGGCCAGCCTAAGTTACCCGACTAACGGGTCCCTCGCCTGGATCGCCGGCGTCAGCATCGTTCACCTCACGGGGCCCCAGGTTCCCGGTACGGGCTCTGTCTACCTCAAGTCCTCGTCACAGCCGAACGCGCCCGAGTTCCAGAACGCCTACTCGGTCTCCTCTGGGTTGGGCGGGGCCAGCGTGTGGAACCTCGGCCAGACCTGGCAGCTCACCTTCCCGATCACGCAGATGCCAATGGCATCGGGCAACAACATCACGATCTACATCGTTTCCCAAGGTCAGCTCCTTTTCAGCGTGATCCTTCCCGGGTCGGCCCTGAACACGCCCCCGACGGTGGTCTCGACCTCAGTTTCACCCGCCCTGCCGGCGGTGAATCAGGCATTCACGGTGTATGCGACCCTTGCCGGGGCGTACAAGACGAACTCCGTGTACGTCAATCTCGTGTCGATGGGTCTGGGAACCCATCCGATGACCCAGAACGGGCAGGGTCAGTGGTACTACACGGCATCGTCGGGTGTCTCCACGAACGGAACGTTCTACGGGTTCGTTAACGCGTCCGGTCTTGCCGGCACGGGCTTGACGGCCATCGGAGCGGTCGTGGTTACGATCAGCACCGGGGGTGGCTCGGGAGGCGCTCCCATTACGGTGGAAGTGCTTGCCATACCCCAGCCCCCCACCAATTACGTTGGGACGAGCTACTTTGCAGCGGTCATCACCTACACGGGCTCTGTCGCGAACGCAGGGCTGACCGTTTCGTTCTGGGTCAACCAGACGCCGCTGGGTCTGTTCCACCCGTCCTCCTCATCCCAGCTGACCGCACCGGCCGGGCTCACCATCTCTGGGCCGACGACGGTAACCGTCTACGCGACCTCGCCTAGTCCCGGCGCGTTCTCGAATTGGGTTCTCAATTCCACCGTGAAGCTGACGGCTTCCGCGAGCATTGCCGGGGTCGGGTCCGCGAGCGGCACCAACCCGATCGCCACTCCGAACTACTTCTCGGCGATCGTCTATGCCACCGGAAATCCTTCCAGCTCGTGCCGCACGAGCGGGACCAGTTGCCCGGCCATCGACGTGAGCATTTGGAACAACTGGACCGCGGCCCTTGGAGACACGGGCACGCTCACTTTCGCCGGGAAGGTCTACGCGAACCACTCGGGGACCCACATGGGGCCATACTCGGTAAGTTTGACCTTGGCCGCGGGGCCCACCTCCAACCTCGGGTACGCCGCGCTCGCCTCGTGGAAGCCCTCGGTGGCCGGAGCGTACACGATCACCTTCATTCTCACCGTCACGTACAGCGTTACCGGTACCGTGGTGGGCTACATCTACGATACCGCGACCGCGACCTCTTCGTAGAGACGGCTGCTCAAGAAGGGCGGGACTGCCGAAAGCCTAGGTGCCGGTCTTGCCGGCACCGGACGCCGAGCTGGGTAGCGTAGCGCCGCACTTCCAGCACGAGGTCTCTCCCGCGTAAACGACGGCGTTGCATTTCGGGCAATTCAGCTCCGCCACAGAGACCGCGGGCGGGGAGCTCCGGGTGGCTCCCGTAGATTTCGCCGAAGGCAAAGGCGCCTCGGTCGTGCTCGCCGCCGTGGACTCCGATTGGCCGACCGGGGGAACCGGGCCCGGCGCACGCTGCTGGGTCTCCTTGCGGCGTCGCTCGCGGTTCTTCCAGACCATGTAGACCAGCAGGATGCCGAAGTATGGACCTCCGAGCAGCAGGAGGTCCTCGAAGTAGATCTCGGGCAACAGCTCGGTGTAGACCACCCCGAAGCCGCCGATCACCGGGCCCTCGATGCCGTTGTAGGTGGGGTCCCCGACCAGGAGCTGGAAGTACGGCTTCCCGGTCGTCGAGTTGTTCGTGTAGATGCCCATCTGCCATGCCCAGATCCCGTTCGAGCCGACCGTATCGTGGAAGGTGACGGTGTACGGTTGGGTCTGGTTGGGGAGCGACCTATCTTTCAGGATCGTCAATGGGTACGGCGAGGAACAGTACGGTGAGTTGTTCCCGGTCGCGCCAGGACAGGTACTGATGAACAGGTCGATCTCGGAAGGAGTGGCATTTCCGACCGGACGGTTCGCGGGGAACACCGTCACGGTCCATGTGAAGTTCGTGTCGGTCGACCCCGTGAAGGGGGATACGCTGGCGTTCTGCATGACGGGTCCACCGTTCGAGAAGATGGTCCCGGTCGCGGAGGCGGAGACCCCGACGGGGGTCATGATATCCTGGGTGAAGACGACGGTGGCGAGCGGAGCGACGGCAAGGACGATGACGAGTCCCGAGGCGGCCAGGTAGCGGGGCCTCTTGATCCCCGCCCAGATCGGAATGGCGAGGCCAAAAACGAG
>DATJVA010000012.1:0-8196 GCA_035502015.1 Thermoplasmata archaeon
CAGAAGCGCCTCGCGCAGCGCGAGGAAGAGCGGCACCGCCGGGGTCCACGGGGTATCGTTCTTCTCGAGCGACTTCAGGTGCGCCGCGAGGTCGAGGTAGAACGTCCCCGGATGGAGCGCCGCGACCGCGCGGTCGGAGAGATGCACGAGCGCGAGGCCGGCCGGCGCGGCGAGCCCCTTCTGGCTGCCGGCCACGACCGCGTCGACGCCCCACTTCTCGATCGGAAGCGGGATCCCGGCGACCGCGCTGATGCCGTCCACGAGGAACAGCGCGCCGGAGGCCCGGATCGCGGGAGCGAGGGACTCGAGGTCGTTCGCGAGGCCGACGCTCGTCTCGTTGTGGACGAGGCAGACCGCCTTGACGTCGCCCTTCGCCAGCTCGGCATTGACCGAGTCGATCGATATTGACTGGCCCCACGGCGCGGAGAGCGTCGTGACGTCGTTCGCGTAGCGTCGGACGATCGTGTTGGTGCGGTCGCCGAAGTTCCCGTTCGTCAGGACGAGCGTGCGACCCTCCTTCGGCACGAGCGAGGAGTACATCGCCTCGAGACCGGCGGTCCCGCTACCGGTGATGACGACCTGGTGGCCCTTCGCGCCGAAGAGCACCGGCAGGAGCTCACGGATCTCGTTCACGATCCCGTGAAAGTAGTCCCCCCGGTGGTTGAGGGACGGCATCGACATCGCGCGGAGCACGCGCGGATGGATCCGCACGGGTCCGGCGATGAGGAACGTGGTGGTCTCCGGGTCGAACGTCATCGCGCACCCCCGGGGGTCGGGACGAGCGCCGTCAGCGGCTCGCCCCGCAGCGCGCGCAGGACCTCTTCGACGGTGTCGGCGCCGGCACGCTGCTGCGCCTCGTGGGTCGAGGCGCCAAGGTGCGGGGTCGGGATCACGTTCGGATGGTTCAGCAGTTCTCGGTTCATCGGAGGTTCCACCTCATAGACATCCAGCGCGGCACCGGCGAGCCGACCCGAGGCGAGGGCGGCAAGGAGCGCCGCCTCGTCGACGAGGGCGCCGCGTGCGACATTGACGAGGAACGCGCCGGGCTTCATCCGGCCGAACGCCCGTGCGTCGAGGAGGTGACGGTTCTCGGCCGTCGCCGCCGCATGGACGCTGACGATATCGGCGCGAGCGAGGAGGGCGTCGAGGGCCACCATCTCGGTCGCGTCCCCGGGCTTCGGGATGAACGGGTCGAACGCGACCGCCTTCGCGCCGAACGGGACGAGCCGGCGCGCGACCTCCCGCGCGATGCGACCGTAGCCAATGAACCCGACCGTCTTGCCGGCGAGCTCGTGGCCGTGGGTCCCCCGCTTCCACTCCCCCGCCTTCGTGGCGGCCACCGGAGCGGCGAGGCCACGGACGAGCCACAGGTAGAGCGCGATCGTGAGCTCGGCCACGCTCTGTGTCGCGGCGAACGGGGCGTTGACCACCCGGATCCCCCGCTGGGCGGCCGCGGCCATGTCGACGTTGTCGACACCGACGCCCGCGCGGGCAATGAGCTCGAGGTGCGGGGCTCGGGAGATGAGCTCGGCGGTCACCTTTGTCCGGCTGCGGACGATGATCGCCCACGCCTCCGCGAGCTCTTTCGCGAGCGACGCCGGGTCGGCGCTCGCGTCGATCACCCGGCACGGGCCCGAGGTCAGGTGGGCGAGCGCTTCCTTGTCGATCGGGTCTGCGACGACGACCAACCGATCGGGCGACACGGCGGCCCGGACCCGGGTCGTGCTGAAAACCCTTTGCGCCCGGTCCGGCGCCTAGCCGACCTTCGGGACCGGGATGCGCTCGACCGCGTGCCGAACGATGTCCGCCCCTCGGGTTCCCCGGATCCACGGTTCCGGCTTGACGATCAGCCGGTGCGCGAGGGCGGGGATCGCGAACGCCTTGATGTCGTCCGGCACGACGAAATCCCGGCCCTCGAGGAGGGCGCGGGCACGGGAGAGCTTCTGGAGAGCGAGCGACCCACGCGGGGAGGCTCCGACCTCGGCGCGCACGTCCTCCCGGGTCGCGCGGACGAGCGCGACGATGTAGTCGGTGAGGCTCGGGTCGAGGGTGATCTCCTCGACGGCCCGCTGGAGGCCGAGGAACGTCGAAGCCTCCGCGGCGCGAGGGACCTCAACGTTCTCCACCTTACGGGCCCGTCTCCGCTCGAGGATCGTCCGCTCCTCCTCGGGGGTGGGGTATCCGACCTGGAGACGGACGAGGAACCGGTCGACCTGCGCCTCGGGCAACGGATACGTCCCCTCGAGCTCGAGCGGGTTCTCCGTCGCGACCACGAGGAACGGCCGCGGAAGCGGGTAGGTCGACCGCTCGCTCGTCACCTGGTACTCCTGCATCGCCTCGAGGAGCGACGACTGGACCTTCGGGGGAGCCCGGTTGATCTCGTCCGCGAGGAGGACGTTCGTGAAGAGGGGCCCCTTGCGGAAGGCGAACCCACCTTTCTCCGGGTCGAGGACCTCGCCGCCCGTGATGTCGTGCGGGAGAAGGTCCGCGGTGAACTGCACGCGCTGGAACTCGAGCCCGAGCGCCGTCGCGAACGACTTCGCGAGCAGCGTCTTCCCGAGCCCGGGAAGGTCCTCGATCAGGAGGTGGCCGTCCGCGACGAGGGCGGTCAGGACCTGCTCGAGCGCGAGGTCGCGTCCAACGACCGCGGTGCGCACCGCCCCGCGGATCCGGTCGGCGAGCGCCCGGGCCTCGGTCGGGTTCACGTGCCACCCCCGTGCGGCGGACGGGACCTTGGGTATATGGTAAACGCTCCGCCGCGGAGCGCCGGGACCGGCCACGGCCGGTCGGCTGTTCCCCAGCCGTAACGACCTCCCTCACGGCAGGCGACCGCCCTCTCCGGGGTCTGACCCCGGCTGGGGGTGTCGGACACCGGGGTTGTCCTCACGTCATCCTCGGCGGACGACCCGTCCGCGTAGAGTCGAGAGGGACCCTTCGTCGGTACCCGGGCGCAGCGTTGCCGCGCCGCCTGAGGCATCGGTCGACGCCCCATTAACTTCACGCCTCCTCCCGGTCGAAGAGCGCAGGGCGTCCCACAAGGAAGGCGACCGTCGCGAGCGTGAGCGCGAGGAGGCCGCCCGCGACCCCGAGCGGCACGCTTCCCGCCGGTAGGAAGAGCGCGCCGGACCAGGCGATCCCAAGGGCGAGCGCGGGCACCGCGACGGTCGGAAGGCTACGGACGGCACCCCCGAGCGGCCGGGTCGGTTCGTCCGCGAGCCAGAGGAGAAAGGCGAGACCCCCCGCGCCAGCGACGAGCTCGATGCCGAGCCCGACCGGGGCCAGGACGGCCCCGAGCACCAGGACGGCCAGCGCCGGTATCGGGGCCGAGTGAGCGACCGGCCGTGACGGGCTCGCGCGAAGGACGGCCGCGAGAACGACCCCGAGCGCCGCGACGAGCAGGCCGGACCGGTCGGGCAACCCGGAGTAGTAGCCGAGGGCCGTTGTCGTGACCAGCAGCAGCGCGAGCGAGAACGGACGGACCGACCGGATCCCCGCCCGCGCTACCGTTGCGCTCATCCGACCCCTCGAACGCGAGGCCTTCGGACGAACTCCACGAACCGTCCGAGCGACCAGTAGTCGTCCCAGTCGATCGTCGGGGACTCCTGCCAGGCCTGGGCGACCCGGTCACGGCGCACGAGCTTCGCGATCCGGTTCGCGAGCGCCTCGTCCTCTCCGGTGAGATGGGACGCCGCGGCGACGAGCGGGAGAGGGGAGGGGCTCACGACCACGACCGGGAATCCCCGGCGCCGGAGGTACGGGCTCAGGTCCTCCGAGGGGTCGTCGGCGAGGTTCGAGAAGACCACGGTCGTGAGGCCCGGGGGGAAATGCCTTCGCGCCGACACTGCGCATCGCTCGGCCGGAGCGTGCGCCGACGAGAGGTGAGCCTGCTTCAGGGCCGCTTCGATCCGGATCCGCTGGGTCCGGCCCGTGGAGAGCGGGACGACGTCGAGGAACTCCCCGAAGACACCGACCCCCACGCGCGACTTCACGCGGAGGAACGAGTCGGCGAGGCCGAGCGCGGCCGCACGGCAGACCGAGAAGAGCCGCTCATCGACCGTGGCCCCGAGCGGTGTCGGTCGCGCATCCAACAGGATCAGAAGGTCTCCGGTCTTGTCGAGGTCGTACTCGTTCGCGAGCGTGCGACCGGCGCGGGCCGTGGCGCGCCAGTTGATCTGACGGGGAGGGTCTCCCGGTCGCGCGGGACGGATCCCGTGGAACTCTCCGCTCTCCCCGACCCTTCGGGACCGGGTCTCTCCCGGAAGCGGGGTGGTCCGCTCGAGGCGCACGGTGCCGATGCGCAGGAGCTCGGGAGGGTACCTCGAGACGACGAGCGGGGACGCCGAGGAGACGACCTCCCGCTCGACGAGGCCCATCGGGTCCCGCCAGAGCACGGCCGGGACCGGGATCTCGGCGATCGTGGGCTCGGGCGCGGTCCACGTGGCACGGAACGTGACCTCGGACGCCGAGTAGTCGAAGCGCGGCGGGCGGTCCCCGACGAGGCTCGGAGGCCGTGCCAGTTCGACCACCAGGTTCCTTGCGTCCAGCTCCTCCTCCGGCACTACGGCCCCAGAGAGGCGCACGTCAGCGGCGGCCCCCTCGACCGAGAGGGAGATCCGAACCGGCGGGGACGTTCGCGGGCCGGCGACGCCGGCCGCGACCGGTGCGAGCAGGAGCGGAAGCGCGAGGAACAGTGGGGTCGGGTTCCGGAGGAGGACCGCGATGAACACGAGCGCCGCTCCCGCACCGAGGAGCAGCACGGCAAGGGGACGCCAGTGCAGGGGGCGCGACGGTCCGTCCGTCACGTCGTCTGCCTCTCGAGCTCGCTCACTCGGGCGGCGAGATACGCTCGGAACTCTTCCGGGCTCAGCGCCCGGAGACGCGTGAGCTCGTCGAGCGGCGTGTTCGGGCGATGCGGATTCCCCCCGGACCTCTCTAGGTTGTCGAGCAGGAGGACGAGCGCGGGACGTCCGTGCTCACCGGCCCGGAGCGAGGAACGGACCCGCGCCGGGTCCGCCGGCAGCGCGGGGAGCGGACGGCCGGGAGGCCAGCGGGTCCGGCCGACAACCTCGAAGAGAAGGAGCGCACCTGCCCCGACGGCGATGGCGGCCGCGGGAAGCGCGGCGGACGCGTTCGTCCCGGCCGCCACTGCGAGTCCGCTCGCAAGGATCGCCGCCAGGCAGAGCAGGACGGTGAGCGCACGGTTCATGCGTTGACCGTCCGGCGCGCGAGGTCGTCGAGGGCGGCCTGGACCGCGACCCGGGCCCGGGCGCTCTCGGGTGGCCCCATCGGGTGGGTCGAGTACCTCGCCTCCTCGAACAGCCGCGTGAGCGTGCGCGCCGCCTCCGGCCGAACGCCCAGGCGCACCAGATGGGTCGAGCGGATCTCCTCGGGGGTGCTCGTCCCGAGGTCGCTGACCATCGGCTGGAGCGCGGTGAGCATCGAGGCGTAGAGCGCGAGGATGACCGCTCTCGGGTCCCCTCCACGGTCGAGGTCGGTGGAGGCCCGGGAGAGGGCGTCCTGCATCCCGACCGGGACGAGCGGACCGAGCCCGCGGCGCCGGACGGCGCGTTCGTTCCGCTCGGCGAGGTACCGGCGTGTTTGGGGGATCCCGAACGCCGCGGCGATCAGGACGACCGCCGCCAGGACCGCGATCGGGAGCCATCCGGGGAGACCCGGAAGGATGGTGATGTGGCCTCCCGTACCGTTGAGGGTGCCCGTGACCGTGCTGTTGTTCGTTCCGGTGGTGCCGCCCCCGTTGTTCCCGGTGGCAGCGCCTCCCGGGCCGACGGCTCCTCCGGCGAAGGCGAAGTGTGCCCCCAGCACGAAGAGGACACCGAGGAGGACCACGGCGAGTATCGTGGCGGCCATCCGCGTGAACGACGAGCTTTGACCGGCCGAGACCCGCCAGATGACGAAGCTGCCGAGGACGAAGATGATCAGCCCCACTGCGATGGCGGTGACCATCCACGACGGCAGGTAGACCAGCGACGACGGGCTCGACGGCGGTGGCGCGCTCGAGGCGTTAACTAGGATGCTCGCGGCCGCGCCGGTAGCGATGGCGGCGACCAGGACGACCAGGAGGACCGCGGAGGCGCGGGGGGCGCTCTTCTCCGTCACGTTCGGTCGACGACCCGTCCCGGGAAAGGGGGCGGTCGTCCCTTATACGCTTGGGGCCGGCGGGGCCGAGCCGGTGTCGCTCTCCGGGGGATCCTTCGGGGCCGGCGAGAGAAAGTAGAAGCTGCGACGCTCGTGCTCGGCGTTCACCACCGCGAAGTCGTCGACGCGGTATCCGAGGTCGAACGCGGCGCGGAAGCCGTCGCGCACCGCGTGGCGCCAGGTCCGCAGCACCGACGGTTCGTGCTCCCGGACGGCGCCGAGGTCGAACGGGATCTCGATGTGCGCGAGGCCACCGCCGGGCTCCTCGACGGTGGTCGGAACGCGGAGCCCCTTCTCCCCGACCTCCGTCGTGACGATTGCGGAGGAGCCCTGCCAGCGCTTCCAATCCTCCTCGGACGAGGGGACCTTCCCGGCGAGCCGTTCCTCCACCCGGGGGGTGGAGATCTCCCAGCGGAGCCGGACGCGGTCGCTCTCGAGGTCCCGGTTCAGCTGGTCGGCCATCGTGCCGTAGTAGTGGATGTAGTAGCGGTCGGGGACCCCGCCCAACAGGCGCACGTTGAGCCGGGCGTTCCGGCTCTGGAGCGGGTCGAACGTCCAGCGGATCTCGTTGAGCCCGAGCTTGAGCACCTCGTCCCGCTGGAACGCCTTCAAGCGGAACCCGAGGTGGTGGTTCTGGTACTCGGGCCGGACCGCGGTCGCGTGCGAGTACTGGTAGAGCGAGGTGCCGTCCCAACCGAGGACCGAGACGGCGAACCCGGCGAGATGGATGTCGGCGAAGGCGCCCAGGACGAGCCCACCGTTGTCCTGGAGCGCGCGCTGAAGGGTCGTTGGGACCCCCTCGTCGCCCCAGACCGCGCGGTGGACCTCCGCGACCTGACGGAACTCTTCGGGCTTCTCGAGCTTGCGGAAGCGGAAGCCGCGGACTTCGCTGCTCACACCGGCGCCGGCCACGGTTCGAGGACCGGCTCGCGGTACTTAACCCGACCGAGGGCCCGCGACGTAGCGCGGGAGAATCACCGGCGGACCCGGAGCTCCGAACGCTTCGCCTCGTAGCGAAGCTCGTCGTTCGGGGTCAGGTCCCAGAGGAGGTCCTCGAGGTCGGGGATGTTCCGGAGGAACTCTGCCTTGCTCTTGGTCTGCATCAGATGCTCGAACTTCCGGCGGGCGACGAAGTAGGCACCGACCATGTACATCCCGACGACCACGATGATCGGGCCGGCGAACACGAACACGAGGTTGTAGTTCGCGTTCGGGGTGTTCGTCGCGTTGTTGATCGATGGGAACGGCGCGACGCTCCCGAGCGGCGTGAAGAACCCGATCGCGAGCACGGTGAGGAAGATGCCCACCGCGAGGACCACGATCGCGATCCACGCGCGGTAGGTCTTCAGCCCGTGGCGGAAGCGCCGACCGAGCGGGACCTTCTCCGGGGCCGCCATTCGGCGGCCGGAGGCGGTTTTCCTTAAGAGGCTTCCCGGGCCGCGCTCGGCAGGGACCGAGCGAGGGCGGGGCTAGTCATTCCCGCCCGGAGGCCGGCCTTCGGTGCGCGCGCTCGAGCTACCCGTACGGCCGTAGGCGAGTGGAGCTTCCGGGGCCGGAGGCTTGGGGCCGGCCGCCGGTGCCGGTACGCTACCGAGCTGGGGCCGCAGGCGCCGGTAGACGAGGACCCCGCCGAGAAGGGCGACGAGGGCCCCGACGTACGCGGTTGTCTCCCCTCCCGCGGAACCGATACCGAGCAGGAAGAAGCCGACCACACTGAAGAGCGCGCCCGCGACCCAGCTGCCCCCGGTCCGGTTGTCGGGGGTGATCGGCGGCAGCGAGAGGAAGCCGGCGGCGACCTCGAGCACGACGATCGCGACCGACTCGAGCACTACGAGGGTGGTGCCGTCGACCGTGATCGTGGGATTCGCGAGGTACTCCGCGACGATCGCCAGCGAGATGATCCCGCCGATCGCGGCGCGATAGCCGAGCGCGTAGAACGGACGGGCCGCCTCCCGTCCCCAGAACCGGGTCCGGAGGAGCGCCCACTGGGCGACCTCGCCGCCGGCGACCAGGAGCGCGAGGCAGATGAGCGCGCTCAAT
>DATJVA010000013.1:0-6185 GCA_035502015.1 Thermoplasmata archaeon
GACGCGCCCCTCGGCCGAGGAGATCGACCTGACCGCGGACGGCCAGGTCGTCGGGGTCCACTAGTTCGCGATCTCTCCCAAGGTCCCCCGCGATCGCACGCCTCCGTCCCGCCGGCTCCCAGGCGGAGCGCCCCGGCTCCTTAGGAAGAGGGATTCGCGCACCCAGAGCCTTTCATATACCAGTTCATCGATATGTCGTTCGTCAGACAAAGATAGGGGTCTTGTCTGACGGGCATGGTCGACACGTCGGAGCGGGTGACGGTACGGATCCCGCAGGAACTTCTCGAGAAGCTGAAGCAGATTCAGCATCTCAAGGGGACGCCGACGATCTCCGACACGATTCGGGAGGGCCTCGACCAGTACATCGAGCTGAACCTCCCGCCCCAGAACATCCGAAAGGTGGTGGTCGAGCTCTCCCGGCAGGACAATAGCCGGCTCGAGGAGTTCGTCCGCGAGGGGAACTCGGTCAGTGTCGACGATGCAGTTCGCTCGGCGGTCCGGGAGTACATCCGCACCCGTCTCGAACAGCTCGGCCCGTCCGTCCGGACCCACCGTCGGGAAGGGGAACCGGTCGCGGCCGAAGGGTCCCCTCCGCCCTAGCCGGCGAGGGGGATCGATGCGAAACGACCCGCTGGCTCCGAGCGCGTGGGGCCCTCTCGACCTCCAGCCTACCATCGGCGTCGTAGGGCTCGGCGGGGCCGGCAGCGAGGCGGTGCAGGACCTGGTCACGCTCGGGATACCGGGCGTCCGGGCGATCGCGGTGAACACGGACGCGGCCCATCTTCTGCGGACGGGAGTCGAGGAGAGGATCCTGCTCGGCCATCGCGAGCTGCGGGGCCGCGGCAGCGGAGGCGACCGTGAGCTCGTCCTGCGAGCGGCGGAGGAGGGAAAGGAGGAGCTGATCCGCCGTCTTCGCTCCCTCGAGATCGTCTTCCTGCTCGCGGGGATCGGGGGCGGCACCGGGAGCGCCCTCCTGCCGTTCCTCTCGCGCGCCCTCCGTTCGACCCAGACCCTCGCGGTTCCCGTGATCTTTCTTCCGTTCCAGGTCGAGATCGACAACAACCAGACGCGGCGGGAGAACGTCGAGGCGACCGTCACCGAGCTTGAGGAGATGGGGGGTCTCCTCGTGGCGCTCGCGAACGAGAAGCTTCGCCGGTTCGAGACCCTCCCGATCCACCGGGTCTTCCACGTGCGGAACGCCTACCTCCATTCGCTCGTCTCAAGCCTCGTCGACATGGTAGAGAACCCCTCGCAGTTGAACGTCGACCTCGCGAGCTTGAAGAACCACCTCCGCGACTCGGGGCTCTCGACGCTCTTGGTCGGAGAGTGCCACTTCTCCGAGCCCGAACGGCTCGTCCAGCAGGCGATCGCGGACTCGCTGCTCGACTATCGGCTTTCCGAGAAGCCGAGCGCGCTCGTGCACCTCGACGGGGGGTCGAACATGTCGCTCCGGACCCTCGACCGCATCCTCCGGTCGATGAGCGAGCGGTTGAACCAACCGGACCGATTGGTCTTCGGCACCCGGGTACGGCCCGAACCGAGGGAGGTCGTGCACCTGACCGCGGTGATCGGGGGCCTTCGCACCCGGTCGGTGCGCGAGGCGCTCGAGAGCACGGCCGAGGTGACCCGGCCCGTGTTCGTGCACTGACCGGTCAGCCCGACGTCGGCGGTCCCGCGGACCCGGCCGCTTCGCGTCGGTCGAGCTCGTGGTGCACGAGGTCGATCACCTGGCTCGTCCGGAGGGACCGGGGCCCGACGCGAACGCGGGGGACCCCGAGCGAGGAAAGGAGCTCGCCCTCCTCCGGCGTCGGGTCGTACGGGTCGGAAACCAGCGCCGCGACGTCGCCCCCGGGAAGCGTCGACTCCTCGATGGGGCTTCCGTCCTCGACCAGCCAGAGAGGGTTCGGCTGCGCGAGGAACGACCGCACGGCGGCTGCCGGCTCGACGGGCGACACCGTGAGGCCCGGTGACGACTCGAACGGTCGGGGAAAGTCGACCGAGCGCACGAGCGCGTTCTTGAGGAGGGCGGCGGTCGACCGCTCGTCCGGGTTCAGGAAACGGAGCCGAGCGCCGACGAGGTCGATCCGTCGGGCTTTCGGAGGCGGGTCGACGACGAACAGGATGGTCATCTCGGTGTCCCGGCGCAGGTCGTTCGACAGGGTGAAGGCGGTCGAGACCGCGCGGGCGACCTCGTCCATGCGGCCGGCACCCCCCGCGAGGTCGTTCAGGGTGAACTGGCCACTGGTCGGAACCCGGTGGGCCAGGATCAGGAACCGACGCATCGGCCCGGCGGAGACGCGCGGGGGGTTAACGGTTCGGAGCGGGGGCAGGAACGCCTATTCGTCGTCGGGGACGGCTCCGCGCCGTCGGGGGCCGGGACCGCTCGGGGGAGCCGGGGCCGGGTTCTGCCGGCGCTCCAGCCATACCTCGTCCCCCAGCTCATGATATACAGCATGGGCGGGGAGACCCGTACCGGTCTCGCCGTGGGGGAGCATGAACGCCCCGGAGCGGTTGGCGTTGGAGGAATAGACGACCTCCGCCTCGCCCGCGGCGGCCATCGCGGCCGACTCCTCACGGGCCAGCTCGAAGATCCGCTCCTTGCGGAACATCCAGTAGTGGATCCTCCACTCGCGGCCGTCGTAGAGGGTCGTCTCGTCCCTCTCGGTCTCGAGGATGCCGGTGTCCTCGAGCATGTAGAACGTGTCGCGGTCGTCCGGCTCGAGGACGTTGTCGATGATCCGCTCATTGAACCCGAAGAAGTTCAGGACGTGCGCGGCAATCGAGCGGGCGTCCTCCGGCCGCATCCCTTCGTGGCCGACGGACCTGCGGATCGCCTTCGCCAAGGAGTCGAAATCAACGGGCCCGGAGGCGTAGGACAGTGCGGCATCGGTCGGAATCCCGGCACGAGTGATCCTCACGTCCTCCTCCGTGCGGAGCGGAACTGGGTTCCGGAGCGTATACGGCTTCGAGCTGGGGTGTTTCGAGCCCGCGTTCGCCGGTCCCCGCATGGATGGAATCTATCTTTCGGGCCGGTATAAGTAACTATGGAAATCCGCGGGTTTCCGCGGGCGAACGTGGAGATCCGGCAGACCTTGCTGACCCCGAAAAATGGGCATATCTCGGGGTCCGGTCCGCCGGTTCCGGCCGCTCACAGCACGACCCGTCGGCTTCGCCCGACCCGCTGGAGGGCCTCGACGGCCGGTCTCCACTCCTCTTCCTCGATCCGGTACTCGAGCTCCGCGAGCATCGGGACCTCCTTCGGGAACGGGAACAGCGAGCGCATGACGTATACCCGGGCGAACGGGCCGCTCGAGGGACCGTTCCAGGACTTTCCGGCCGACACGACCGAACGGTACTCGTAGTACTCGGGCGCCGGCACGAACCAGACGATCCCGTCGTCCGTCCCCCGTAGTTTCGACCCCCGGGAGTAGACGTGAAGACCGAGGTGCTGGACCACCGGCGTCGGAAGGGTGAACAGGTGGCGCTCGCCCGGTCGGGCGGAGGCGATCAGGCGGTTGCGGACCGTCTCGATCGCGAGCGCCTCCCGGGCCGGATGGGAGGCGATCACCCGGGCGACCCCCGGACCCCTCGCGACGAACGCGATCGTTCGGCTCGGGTCGCGATTGACCCCCGCTTCGGGACGGAAGCAGATCAGCTCCGCCACCTCGGCGGGCAGCTGCATGGTCAGCCAGGTCGGATGGGTCGCGCGGACGATGACGTACTCCATCGTAGGAACCCTATCGACCCCCCTTCGGTATAAGAATTCTGTGCGCCCCGGAAGGTCGCCGTTCACTTCCGCGGCGTCATGCGGGCGAGCTGGTCCACGACGACCCGAAAATCGTCGGTGGAGAGGGCGAGGTCGGCGGACCGGCTCACCTCGGGATAGGGAGAGTTGAGCGCTACACCACCTCCCACGAGCCGGAAGACCTCCAGGTCCGACAGACCATCGCCGATGTGGACGGTGGCGGATGCCGCCACCTCATGGCGGGAGAGCAGGGTCCTCAGACCTGAGGGCTTGTCCGCCCGGACCTTGGTCGGCGGCCCGATCCGTCCGTCGTGGACCTTCTGCGAGGTCACCCCCTCCGCATCGTCGAACCCGAACGTCCTTCGGTACCAATTGGCGACGTAGTCCGGGTTGTGGGTAAGGAGAGAGACCACCGCACCGTGCTCGTGCAGTCGCGCGATGCCGTCGGAGATCCCGTCGAGCGTCGGCGTCCGTGCGAGCACCGACTCCACCTCAGCTACCGTGTGCCCCGTGGCGATGTTCAATAGGTTCGCGAGATGTGCGTCCTCTCCGATCTCGCGGGCATGGAATCGCCGGTTCGTGTCCGCGAACGCGTCCTGGTGGCCGAACGCTCGTGCGATCTCCTGCCAGCCGTGAGCTCGGGTCAGCGTGCCGTCGATGTCCACGGTGACGAGCCGCCAGGGAAATCCGTCGAACATCGACCGGCCGTTCTCTTACGAGCGGCTCCCGATCCCCATCAGGATCCCCCCGACCCATAGTGCTACGAGGCCGACCGCGGCGACCGGGAGCACTCGGGCGAAGCTCGACGGGTCGGTCGGGAAGAGCAGGACCAGGAGGAAAAGTCCAACGAGCGTGAGCAACAACCCGAGCCCGATCTTGGCCGGTTTGGAGAGCGCTGGCCGTCGGCGACCTCGCGTTCCCGTCGGGGGGATCGCCGCCATCGGCCGGGCGACGACCGGGGCCGGAAGATAACCGTGCCGGCCGGGTCGGGGCGCCGGCGTTTCAGCGCCGAGCGAGGATCTCCCCGTCGGAGATGAGGTGGTGCGGCGGCAGGGCCTCGGAGAGCGCCGGACCCCGCTCGGCCAGGGCGCGGCGCTCGGCGGTGATCGACCGGACGAACGGCCGCGCCGCGATGGGTGAGAAGAGCGTCGTCAGAAGGCCCACGCCGGCGACGATCGTGTACACGGTGGTGGTGAAGATGTGTTCCTGGAGCAGGATCACCGCCATGGCGAGCTCGACCGCCCCCCGGCTCGACACGAGCATGCCGGCACAGAGCGACTCGTTCGACGACCAGCCGAGGGTGCGGGTGAAGGCGGTCCCGACGAACGCTTTCGAAAAGAACGCGAACACCGCGAGGCCCGCGAACGCAAGGACCGGTAACGCGCCGGGCCCGAGGAGCGTGAAGTTCATTCCGAACCCGACGAGCGCGAAGAAGAGGGGGATGAAGAACCCCCACGTGATGGCGTTGAAGACGAGGCTGATCGTGCGGTGACCGGCCCGACCGGCGCTCTCGGGAGTGACCAGGAGACCGGCGTAGAACGCCCCGACGATGAAGGTGAGGCCGAGGAACTGGGAGTAGAGCGCGGCGCCGAGCCCCGCGACCATGAGGATCCCGAAACCGGCTTCGCGGGACCTCCACGTGAGGCGGAACCGGTCGACCCACCGATCCCACACCCGCAGGTTGCGCAGGCTCTGGAGACCCATGTGGACGGCGAGGATCGTGGAGAGGAACACCCCCACGGTCGCGGACGCGACCGCGATGTCGAGCCAGAAGTTCCCCGACCCGGACTCGAGCCGGAGCAGCACGGCGAACACCGTGACCGCCACGAGCTCGTTGACGACCGAGCCGTTCATCAGGAACGCTCCGAACCGTGTGTCCGCGAGTCGGAATTCCTGCAGCATGATCCCGAGCACGGGGAGGGCCGTGATCGAGATGCAGAGCGAGACGAACAGGGTCTCGTCGGTCGGGAACGCCGGATACAGCAGACGGACGATCCCGGCGCCGACGACGAACGGCACGAGGAAGATGGCGACACCCAGGGCGGCCGCGGAGGGCCCGGTGGCCCGGATCTGCGCGGGCGTGACCGCGAGCCCGGCCATCATCAGGATGAAAAAGGTCGCGAGGAACTGGATCCCCTGGAACTCGGTCGAAACCGTCGAGCCGGCGCTCGTCAGCCCGAGGAAGTTCCCGAGAAGGGTAGGTCCGAGGACCACCCCGACGAGGATCTGCCCGACCAGCGCCGCGATCCCGAAGCGGCTGAGGACCTCGCCGACGATGATGGAGAGCGCGACCAATAGGAACAGTCCGACAATGAACTCGGTCGTCGGGTCCATGCGGTCTTCCGGTCCCCGTCCCGCCGAGGCGGCTCGCCTCGGGCCCGGCGATAGTCCTCGGCCCGACGGAGCGGACCCGGTGGTTCTTCGGTGACTCACCCCGCCC
>DATJVA010000014.1:0-3982 GCA_035502015.1 Thermoplasmata archaeon
CCGGTGTTGTACGCCGTTCCGACCTTGACGGTGACCCGGTAGCTGATGGCCGAAGTAACGTTGCACCACGTGATCCACAGGTTTGCCGTGTGGAAGTAGCGCGTCGTCGGCACCGCAGTGGTTGCGAAGTCATAGGTAATCGAGAGGTTCGCCGCCTTCGGGTTCACGACGTGGGAGAACCCCGACGCTGAGGAGCCGTTCGTGGAATTCTGGGCCCAGGTCAGGAGCCAGCCCGGGATTACCGGGATCAACGGGGGCGGCGTGTTCGAGAAGGATACTTGGGCGAACTGCTGGGATCCGCACGCGGATCCGGCTCCGGCGAGGAGTTCGTGCGGCGTGAGGTCCGGATAGGTGACGCCGACTCCGAGCGCCGCAAGGGTGAGGTTGACGTACCACGAGAGGTAGCTCGCGGCCGAAAGCGGGCCGGCCGTCTGGACCAGGAGCTGGCCCGAGGAGTACTGGAGGACCGTGCATGCCGGCTGAGGGTCCGTAGCCGGTGCGCAAAGCAGCGCAAGCCGCGAACTAGTCAGCTCTTGGTAGATCGCTCCCTCGAGGAGGTTCGCGGCCGTCGAGTAATGGCCGTTGGCGATGTCCCCCACGAGAAGCCCGGTGTTCGACGACAGGGTCGACTTGTAGGACGAGGAGCCGCTCACGAAGTCGAGGGGGGCGAGAGCCCCCGCTTCCCGGTTCAAGAGGACCGCGGCGGAAAAGGCGGAGATGTCCGCCCCCGAGAACTTGAGCTCGCGAAGCCCGGATACGTTTGCGATCCAAGCGTAGAAAGGCTGCCCATTGGGGGTTACGGTGGCGGAGAAGGCGATGACGGATGTCGCCGGGGTGCCCCCGCTGCCGGGAATCGGGTTCGGTCCGACCCTGAGCCGGCCATCGGCGGTGTAGACCGACTGCTCGATCTGCCAGGAGCCGTTGGCGTTGCTCATCCACGAGACGTAGATGAGGCCGGAGGGGGCAGCGACCGCTTCGGGGCTCTCGATGGTGCCGAGCTGCGAGGCCCCGAAGTCCGGCGCGCTCCAGTGGGTGCCTCCGTCCCCCGAGACCACGGTCGCCGCGGCCGTTCGGCCGTTCACGCTCGTCGCGTAGAGTCCGAAGAGCGTGTTGTTCACGGCTGTGGCGGCAAGCTGGCCCGGATACCCTGGGGAAGTGGCGAGCTGGGTGCTCCCGATCGCGTCGAAGATCGGGGAAGTCGAGTTCGGCGAGATCGTGCCGATGGTCACGCCGCTCCCGAGCGAAGAGCCGCCCAGGATTGGGTAGAACAGCACCGAGTGGTTGGTCGCTGAACTGACCAGTTCCCCTTCCGCTCCCGAGGGAGCCACGACGGGGGTGCCGTTCAAGGTCGATGTCACCGACCCGGGCCCGGCAGGGGTGCCGCAGTTCACTCCAAACCGTTGGATCGAGGAGGCGTTGCCCTGCCGGACCGTGAAAACGACGTCACCGTCGGCCACACTCCCGGCAGGGTTCGTTCCGTTGACGTGGTTGATCGGGATCCACTTGACTCCGCCGTCGGTGGCTTCGGCAAAGTAGGTAGACCCGCCAGTCGCGTACGCCGCGACGAGCGCACCGCTGAAGGAAACGAGAGCGACGCCCTGGATGGGCGTCGACGAGTTCGCGAGGTAGACGGCGTAGCCCCAGCGGATCGGCTGGTGGCATGACGAGCCGGGCGAGCAGGTGCCGGTGCTTAGAAGAAGCCACGCCGTGGTGACGTTGTAGGAGCCCGCCCGCAGGACGACCGAGTACGTGGATGGCCCCGATTTCTGGGAATAGAGGAGGAACAGGCTCGGCATCCCGCCGAGAACCCCGCTCGCGAGGGCGAGGGAAGAGAAGTTCCCGGCCGTCGCCGTGCCGGTGACGTTGTCGGGAAGGGGAAAGAGGTTGGCCGGCAGAGCGTAGGGATTGTCGACCGGCGGCGTCGCGCTCGGGATGACGGTGCCCTCTGTTTCGGCCCCGGAGGACTTCGCCGGCGTCTCTACGATCGAGACGGGGGTGACCAAGATCAGTACGGCGACGACCGAGAGGACAATCTGCAGCCAGCGACGGGTGAACCACGCTTGATTGGAACCGGGCGGCCGCCGCCGGAGCCACCGTGAAGTCCGCGCCGCGGCAATCGGCCGGGGGTGGGCTTCGTCGACTATTCCTGAATTCCCAATCGGCAGAAGGTTGGGTCGCATCTACGCTCCGGGTGTCTGGCAAAGGGGGGCGGGCGGTCACGAGAAGCTGTTGGGTCGAAACCGTGTGGGGACCACCCGGAGCGAAACGACGCGAGCGATGGCGAAGTTGTCGAGCCTTCACCCATCAAACGCATCGAATCAGCCCCCACAACGTGCAATTTCGTGAGAGGTAGGTGCTCGATAAGCCTTTGGTCCGCGTGCCACAGAAACCACGTGCCCGGGGGCCCGGTTCCCTCGGCCCCCGGTTGGAACCGGCGCATCGGGTGCGAGGGGCGTCAAGGCCGAGCGTGGCCACGCGTCGGAGCCCACCCATCGCCCATAGGTTCAGCACCTGGAAAGGTCAGTCGGCTGCCTGCGGCACGTGCCTTAACTCATGGGCAATGGGTCAAGTCATCCTATCCCAGAGTGAGCCGCTTTGCTTCGGTAGGACTCAGGTGTTCGACCCGGCCATCCTTGGAAACGAAGAACAGGTTCAGCCTCAATCGTGCGACGACCGCAGGCGATAGCTTCCCGAGGACGCGGTGTCGGAAGGTCGCGGGGAACGCAAGGCCGTACTTCTTCCCGTTGAAAACAGTAAAACGGATGAGTATCTGGCCTAGGGCGACCAAGATATTCGTGTCCATGACCGCACTCTTGGTGTGCTCCTCGACCGCACCCGATTCCCCCTTACACTCTATCACGAAAGCGACGTTGTGGGTCCGGTGGCGGACGACGATATCTGGGCCTCCCGATCCCGCCGAGCGAAGGTTCAATCTCGTGTACCCCAGCTCGGCCAGTTTTCCTTGGGTGCGCTCTTTGACGAACTCCTCCGGAATCCTCGTCACGGGGCCGGAGAGAACGGCCCATGGCATGGGGCTTTGGTTTCTAGGAGTTCATTGCACCGGGGCGCTTCGCGCCTGACGCGAACTGTGACGGAGGTACTGGAGCTGGGGTCGTCCTCTCCCGGTCATTGGCCCATCAACCCCGAAGGCGTACCTTCGTAGATACGCCGCGGACCAGGATCTTCTCCTCCCGCCGAACCTCGCCAACTTTCTCCCCGAGAATGGGTCAGACCCGCCTCTTGGTCCGTCGACCGATCAATGGACAGAGGCTTTTGCTCCGGGAACGGGAATCGAATCACACCCGCGTGATGAACGGGCTCCGCTTCGGTCTCAGAGCCCATGAAAGCTACCACGAGCGGCGGCCGCAAGAGGACGAGGATGAATGAGCAGCGAGACTCCTGCACCGCGCTGGCGGCAAGCCGACCCGGCAGGCTTGCGACGCAGTCATCCTACCATAAGGCTCGGCCCGCAAAGTCCGCCCGGGACGTCGCCGGCGATCTCGTGACACTGGCTTTCCCCGCCCCCGACCGACTATCGCCCGGACGCGACCGATCGCCGACCACACGTCTGGAGGAAGGAACACTGCCTGAGATCTCCACCCCATGGTCTTCCGAGAAGAACGCGGACCCAGTCGTCGATATCGCGTCTGGCCTCCCAGCGCCACCGCGGCCGCGATTTAGTTACACGGGGGTCGATTTGGTCACAGCAGGGGGTTTTGGGCACAGCTTCCTCCGGGCAGTAACTGGTCACTCGCCCGAAGTCCTTTCGGTTCTCCGCCGTCTCCGAGCGCCTCTTCCTCTCGGTACCAAAGCGCAAATCGGAGGAGATTCCACTCTCCATACCCGGGCGTCGATGCTCACCCGGGACCAGCTGCTGTTGCGGGCGCTGGCGGACGACGGCGATCGCGCGCTCATCTTGGGCCGAGAGGAGCGGCGCGAGATCCTCCGGCGCTTGGAGCGTCTCGAGAAGCTCGAGGGGGAG
>DATJVA010000015.1:0-12537 GCA_035502015.1 Thermoplasmata archaeon
GGATGGGACCGTGACATCTTGCCGCCACGTACGAAACTCGTGCCTCATCCCATCAACCTGTCGTCCGGCCGAAGGGGGTTGGCGTGCACGAGCCCCATGAGTTTGTCATCGGGCGGCGGTGGCTGCAACGCCTCACACCCACGAGTGCCCTTACTCGGACCGACGGGCTTCCGCTCTTCGCCTGCCCGCCGTACCGAACGGCCGCTGCGCTAGCCTAGCAATCTCCCGGTACCGATAGCAGTCGACGACATGGTCGTTCACCATTCCGACCGCCTGCATGTGGGCGTAGACGATCGTAGAGCCGACAAAGTTGAAACCCCGCTGTTTCAGGTCCCGGCTGAACGCATCCGATTCCTTGGAGGTCGGGGGAATGCTTCGGAGCGCATTCCAACGATTCTGGCGAGGCTTTCCTCCGACGAACCTCCATGCATAGGTGTCGAAGCTACCGAACTCGTCCTGGACTTCGAGGAAGGCCCGGGCGTTTCGGACCGCGGATTCGACCTTGAGACGATTTCGAATGATTCCGGGGTCCTGCGTTAGTTGAGTAACGCGCTTCGCATCAAAACGGGCGACCTTCTTCGGGTCGAACTGGCCGAACGCCTTGGCGTAACCTGCCCGCCGGTGAAGGATCGTGGACCAACTGAGGCCCGCCTGGGCCCCCTCGAGGAGCAGGAACTCGAAGTGCTTCCGATCGTCGTGGACGGGGACCCCCCACTCCTGGTCGTGGTAGGCGCGCATTACTGGGTCAGCGTCGATCGACCCCCATCCGCACCGGTTTTTGTTGTCCATCGACTTCCGGGCCTCCCAATCCTAATTTACCGAGTGGGCGCGGCCACCGGGGGCTCAGTCTTGAGTCCTTCGTGGAGGAAATCCACGGTGGGTGCGCCTGGTCTGTACCACTTGATTTCGCCGCCGAACGAACCCCGGGGACGGGATTGGGTGTAATCGACATTGCACCCAGCCGACTATCGTCTCAGATAGAATTGCATGTCCCGGGAATACCTCAGGAAGAACCAGCGAAGGAACGGTCGCGCGTCGCCGCGGAGGCTGGATAGTTCGAGCGCACGATAGTAACCCCGTCGTCGGGCGTACAGAATGTTCAGCATCGGAAAGTCACGCTGGGCCAGCAGCGAGTTCATCGCCAACCGGCCAATGCGCCCGTTCCCATCACCAAAGGGATGAATGTGCTCGAAGCGGAAGTGGAACTCAGCCGACAGTTCCACCGGATGGATCTTCGTGGACGCCCGAGTTGACCATCGAATGAGCTCAAGGAGCATCGGTCTGACCTCGAGGGCAGACGGCGGGACGTGCTGACTCCCCCGGATGCGGACCTCGAAGTCACGAAGTCGGCCCGCAATATCGGGCTTTGTTTCGGAGAAGAGCTCCTTATGCCATCCCAATAGACGAGAAAGTGTGATGGGCTCAGGGTTGTGGATGAGTCGCCGAACTATTGTAGCGTGCTTCTGAGTCTCTAGAATGTCATTCAGGGGTCTGGCTGCAGGAGTGATGCCTCGTTCGAGGAGACGCCGAGTGTCCTCGAGCGAGAGAGTCGATCCTTCGATCCGGTTCGTGTCATAAGTGAACTCGAGAGCGAAATCCTCGGACTCCTTCTCATGCACTGAAGGCGGCAGCCTTGCCAATCTCTTTTGGAAAGCCATCTGGATGGCGTCGAATTGTGCGAACCATGTCTCCTTCCAAATCGCCCTCTCTAGCGCAAGTTGTGATGATGTAAGATCCGTAGGAAGGGACGTGCCCAGGTAGAGCTGCTTCTTGCGGACGACTCCGTTCCAGCGGTACGACTGGACCAGGTAGCGGTATGTCCGGCTCCCCCGCCGGACAGTCCGTACTGTCCCCATCGTGACCCCTACACTTTTCCGAATATATACAAATATATAACAAATGTGGGGGTCACGTCACGGAAGAATTCGAAGAGTGTCTACGTGCAACGCGCCCCTCACACAGTGGCCCGATTCAGGGATCTTCGCGAATTGCCGCGGAGTTTGGTCCGTCCTGAATCGAGGGCCTTGATGTTTCAGGTCAAGCCCGCTGTCGCCGGATCGTCATCTCCTCTATCTTCCGCCACGGGCCGCCCTTGCGCCCCCTCTTCAGAGCATACCACCTGAAGGAGCCCGGCCGGATGTCCGAGAAGACCCATCGTTCGGTGCGCAGTCCCCGATTCTCTTCTTGGAGCACGATCTTGTTTCCGACCTTGCGGCCGATGAATCGGCGGACCCTCTTCTGTCGCGGCGCGATCCATGTGCTCCGCCAAGCTCCGAGGCGTTCGTCGTAGTATCGAATGGTCGTTCCCCATGGAGTGAAACGTCTCGTCCTCGGCTCGATCGAGCCCCAAACATCCTGAACCGCCCGGCCGTTCAGTATCCAGTTGAAGTGAACCTCACCCTGTGTGATGGTAGGAGACGGCAGGTTCCGGTGCTCAACGATATCCCAGCTCCCGACGAACTGGCCGAAGAGAGCGAGCTGTTTCCGAAGGCCCCTCGTTGGTCCTGAGGCAGCGAGACCCGGTATCTCCCAATCCGTGTTGGTCCGAGGGACGCCCGCTGCTCTTTCCGCCATCGGTTGCCGAGGGCGGTTGCCGGAATAAAGGAATGCCGTGAAATCCTTCGATGCGACGAGAACCCGAAAGGGTCGGGTAGGTGCGAGGAGACCTGCGCTCTAGCTCGAATCAGCTCTGGAGCGCTCGTCGTCGACGGACGTCGAAATAGACCAGGCCCACCGCCGAGGCGGCACAGATGCCGAGGACGACCCACGGCAGGACCTCGTACGGGATCACGGTCTGCTTCATCGCGGAAAGGTCGCTCATGTCCGCGGCGTCGAACTGAGTAGGGGGCGTGGCGCCCAACAAGGCGATCTGCGTGGAGTCGACCTCCCAGTACATGACGTCGTTCGGGTCGTTCGAGTGGGGCGGATGCGCGGGATCCTCATTTGGGACGTGTCCGAAGACTCCGACGAGGCCCAGCTCGTGCCCAAATTCGTGAATCATCACGGTCGTCGTGACCGCCGGAGCGTTCCCAAGGAGCGAGGAGTCGGAGAGAATCGTACCTTCGAACACGGCGATTGAGCTGGCTCGGAAGGCTAGCCCGATGACAGCGCTATCGGCCGCGTACGACCCACCGAGGTAGAGGTAGAAGAGCGACATCGTCCCGGGATACGGCCAGTGCTGGCGAAGCTGTTGGTCGAGGTTCGCGAGGTCGGCATCGCTGAACACCGTGGAGCTCGATGCGAAGCCGTGTTCGTCGACTGAAATGGACGCTTTCGAACAGGTCTCGTTGATCCGAGCGAGGAGCGTCGAAACTGCGACCGCGGGCGGCGGGCCTACCGATTGCTGGAATGCAATCTCTACGGTCAGAGTACCATCCGGAAAGGAATTGAGGAGAAGATGGGCATCGTCCCCTACCGATGAGAGCATCTCGGCTTGCACCGGGTTGATCTCGAAGAATCCGAGCCCGAGACCAAGAACAGCTGGAACGGCGAGGATGATGCCAACCTCGATGGCGAGTGCTTTCGTCCACACCCGGACCCTGGCCACTGTATGCTCAGGCCCCCCCGGAGCTCGGTGGAAGCCCTTGGCCGACGCCTTCCCTATAATGACTCGTCCAAGGCTGGAAAGAGTATCCCGCAACCCGTGCTTGCCGTGAGATATGGTCCCCTCGGGCGGGTGGGTGTCGGAGGTCGCGGTGGAGCGTACACTCGCGCCTTCGTCGGGATGTAGATCCTCCCGGCCCGCCGTGAATCGAGTGTCGGTGTGGGCAATCGCACTCCAAATCACCGGTGGTTGGCTGCGGGATCAGGGTCTCGAAGAACTCTCAGCACGCTAATTCCGAGGAGCCGTGGAGTGGTAGTGGTTCTCGGCTCAGAACATGCCAAGAGTCAACGTGGCGAGGAAGAACACGACAGTAACTCCGACTGCGGCAGCAACCAGGAACACCCGATAGTCCCACGATAGAACCAACCCACGAAGGGCCCGAAACCGGAAGAACATCGCACAGGAACCGAGAGCGGTGAGAGCTCCCAGGTACAGAAACGCAGCTCCCCATCCCTGAAACGGAAAGGAACAGGTCGTGGTAGTCTGGCCGAACGTCGAAACGGATGTGCTTGCCTCACACGTAACGAGAAGAATCACGCCCGCCACACAGAGCCCAACGGCTGCTACCAGCAGAAAGACGGCGCCGAGAGCGTAACTCTCTGTGTCGGAGGGTGGGCTTTCCGGCATCGATCGGAGAACCAACCTCTCAGGTCATCAGTCCGTTTCAAGGTGGCGTGACCCCCGCGTGCGTGCCAGCGGGCCCGAGTCTAGGTGCGAAACGCCGCAGGCATCGGCGGAGCCCCCGCAACGCGCCCAATTCTGGACGGGAGGATCACGCCGTACGTTCCGCGGCAGCCCACGCACTTATTGTCTCTGCTCAGATTGGTCTCGAAGTGACGCGGAGAGCGGCCCGCCGTGCCCTCACTGCCGTGCAGGTCCACAAGTCCGCGATCATCGTCGACACTCACGCCGACACCCCTCAGCGCTTTGTGGACGAACACTTCGATCTGAGCGACCCGTTGAATGGAGGCGATCTCAATCTCGCCTCCGTTCTCAAGGGCAACCTGGGGGCGGAGTTCTTCTCCATCTGGGTCGAGCCCTCGTTGTTCAAGGGGCAGTACGCCCGTCGCACTCTAGAACTGATCGACTCCGTCCACCGGCAGGTGGCCGCGCACCCCGGCCGCATGGTATCTGCCGCCTCCGTGGGCGACATTGAGCGCGCCCACCGGGCGCACAAGTTCGCCGCCTTGATGGGGATCGAGGGTGGACACTCAATCGAGAACTCGCTCGCCCTGCTTCGTCAGTACTACGCCTTGGGCGTGCGCTACATGACGCTGACCTGGTCGAACTCGAACGGCTGGGCCGACTCCTCCGGAGATATCGACGACGCGACCGTTCCGCATACCAAGGACGGCCTGACCAAGTTCGGCCGAGAGGTGGTCCGCGAAATGAACCGGCTGGGAATGATGGTGGACATCTCACACGTCTCGGACCGCACCTTCTATCGCGCGCTGAAGGTCAGCACCGCTCCGGTCATCGCCTCCCATTCGGGGGCGCGTGCCCTCTGCGACCACCCGCGCAACATGACGGACGAGATGCTCCGGGCCGTGGCCAGCTCCGGCGGACCCGATTCGGGCGGCGGTGTCGTCCAGGTCAACTTCTTCTCTGGTTTCGTGTCCCAGGCATTCCGAAACGCGCTGAACGCGATCAGCCCCACGGCTGACAAGGCGGTCGAAAGAGCCCAGAGAAAGGCCAAGGCAAGGGGACGTGAGCTTACCTACGGCGAAATAGCGGAGATCCGAGGTAGGTTCGTACGGAAGTTTCCCCGGCCCCCGCTCTCGGCGCTGATCGACCATATCGATCACATCGCGAAGGTGGCCGGCGTCGATCACGTGGGCCTGGGCTCCGACTTTGACGGGGTGGGCGGCCAGTTGCCGGAGGGCCTGAACTCGCCCGCCGACCTGCCCAAGATCACGCAGGCTCTGCTTGACCGTGCCTACTCTGCCACGGATTGCCGCAAGATCTTGGGAAGCAACCTGTTGAGGGTGTTCCGCGAGGTTGAGACCGTTTCGGCCTCGCTCAACCGATAGAGGGCCACAAGGCTACTCTGGTGCATCTTGAGTGAAACTGACCTTGCATCCCGACAGTTGACGGGCGGCCGGGACCGGCTGCCGCCGGGACACCTTGGACGGGTCGGTCCTGCCAAATGACGCAGATCCCTCTCTGGGTGAAACCCGGCAGTAGCACGGATGCCATCGACTGGGATCCGTGGCGAAAGTGCTGGGTGGTGAGCTGTCGGGCGCCGCCCACCGGCGGACGCGCGAACCGGGCCGTAGCGCTTCTCGTCGCAGGCTGGCTCGATCTTCCGCCCACAGCTGTCCGCTGGACGAAAGCCGGGACGTCGCGTTCGAAAGTGCTCTCGGCCGACGGAATCACGGACGCTGAAGCCACGCGTCGCCTCGGCTCGCACGTAGCATCAGCAACATCGCGGCCTCATCGGTCCTGAGCTCGGAAGAACGTGCAACAGTGCTTGCACACTTTCCGTCACGGAAGGGAGACCGGAGGGACCTCTCGACCATGGACGGCTTCGCCAATCCGATGCGCGACGGACGGTTCATATTGGTGGGTTGCATTTCGTGGTAACCGTGGCAAGCCCGACGCCGGTCGATGCGCTGTTCCCGGAGGGATTCAGGAAGCCCTCGGCGTTCTTCGTGTCGGGCTCCAACCGAACGCTTCTGAAGTGGTTCGCGTTCGCGTGGCTCAGCCCCTACGGCTCGCGAGTCTTCTGGACGGACGTTCGGCTGCCGGGAGAGATCCTCGACCCACTCGACCCGATGGCCATGCACGCTGTTCCGGAGGCCTCCGTCTTCGTCCTCGAGCCCCGGGACCTCTTCCCGGACGAACAGGGAGCCGCACGGGCCGAGGCGGCCGCGGCAACGATGCTCCAGTCCGACGAGGCGCCAGAGTCAATTCGAGGTCTCGTAGAGTTCCTCCGTATGCCGTCGCATGGTCAGCGACTGATCTCGGCGACGGGGCGTTCGGAATCTCCTTCTATCTTGGTGACGACCAATTCTCAACGCATCGCCATCGCGTACGCTCAAGATCGCCTCGAACCGCTGATGCGCGCGATGTTGGCCTCCGGGACCTGTCAGGTCGCCCTCTGGGCCGAGGCTCCCACGACGCTCACTTCGATCTTCGACGTGACCCTCGTCCTCGAGGGAGTCGGCCCCGCCGATTGGCGGAACGCCACCATTCGCTGCGAAAGGGGCATCTCCACCGGCGTGCTCGCGGGAGGGAGGGCGGTCCGGCTCGCCGATATCGAGCCGATCGCCACGGTCCTAGAGAAGTTTATTCCTTGACCATCGCGCCGATCGAGGTCATCCGTTTGATCTTGCCGTTCGCGAGCTCGAAGACGTCGACGAAGCGGACCGTCCAGAAGCCGCCCTCCTTCTTGGCCCCGTGGGCCGTGCCCTCGACGACCACCACGTTGTTCTCCTCCGTCATTCGATGGATCCTGGATTCGAACTCCGCGTCACCGAAATTCTGGATCCAGGCGGTCCGGCCCCGGGAACTGACGCCCGACGCAGGGACGCCGTCGGCATACTCTACCCACTCGGCATCCTCGGTGAGGAGCGAACCGACCTCCGAGCGTTTCGTGCGCGCGAGGTAGGCCTCGACGACCTTCTTGTTCGTACTCATGCGGGTGCCCGACCCGCGGTCCGAGGTAAATAGCCTCGCATCGGTCGAAGGGAAGTTCTTGTGACCGCGAAGGACGGTGGTGACAAAGGGAGGGTTTCGAAGGGGAGCTGAGGGCCGGTCTGGGTGTACTGTCCGGCCGGAAGTTCCTCTCCACCGCTCAGTCGCACGGACCACGCATAGGCTCTTACGACTCGCCAACGTGGACCTGCTTCGTAATGACACGGAAGTGCCCCACGTGCGGGAAGTCGGCGAGGCCCGCCCACCGATTCTGCAGTGCCTGCGGCCGGGCTCTTCCGAAAGATCGAGGGGATGAGCCCCTCGTGTGCACCGACTGCGGGGCTGAGGTTGACGACGAGAGCAATCGGTACTGCACGAACTGCGGGTCGAAGTTCGAGAACTGAGGTCCCGCGACCGCGTCGCCGGTCAACGACACCACTCGACGATCCACCCGACGTTTCGGTCCTTGGGTAGCGAACCGGAGATTCACCCCCGGTCAGGTATATTCAGAGGTCACCCTCTGGAGAGCCACGGTGCGACCCCGTCCGTTCGCAGGAGCTCCTCATGACCGACCGAGTCAATCGGCGCTGGCTGGTCGCGAAGCCACTGGAAGGCAAGCCGACCGCGGAGAATTTCCGGTGGGACGAGTCCCCGGTCCCCTCGGTACCCGACGGCCACTTCCTGGTCCGCAACCGCTGGCTTTCGTTGGACCCGACTCAGGTTCTCATGCTGCCCCAAGGCGATCCCCCGAAGGGTCCTGTGCCGATCGGGGGAGTGATGGGCGGGATCACCGTGTCGGAGGTGGTCGAGTCTCGCCACCCGGGGTTCTCGGTCGGGGACATCGTCCACGGTGAGATGGCCTGGGAGGACTACACCGTCTCGGACGGCTCGGGATTCAACCCCGCCTACCGGGTGCCGGACGGAGTTCCCCTCGACTGGGCGACCGGGGTGCTCGGCCTTACAGGATTGGTGGCGTACTTCGGCCTCCACGAGATCGGCAAACCGAGACCCGGAGAGACCTTCGTCATCTCCGGGGCGGCGGGCGGAGTGGGGTCGGTTGCGTCTCAGCTCGCCAAGATCGCTGGTCTTCGGGTCATCGGTATCGCCGGTAGCCCGACCAAGTGCGATTGGCTCGTCCAAGAGGCGGGGGTCGACGCGGCCATCAACTACCACGAGGAGGACGTTGCCCAGCGCCTGACCGAGCTCTGCCCGGACGGGATCGACATCTTCTTCGACAACCACGGCGGACCCCTTCTCGAGACCGCGCTCGACCGCTTGCGAACCGGCGGTCGCGTGATCCTCTGCGGGGTCACTGCCCACTACCTCGCCGACACCCGGCCACCGGGTCCCGCGAACCTGGTCCAGCTCATCATGGTCAACGGCCGCATGCAGGGGTTCCTGGGACGGGACTTCATCCCTCGTCGGGCCGAAGCGTTCGATGCCATGCTCCCCCTGTTGCGGTCGGGACGTCTCAAGGCGAAGGAGGACGTCCTGGAGGGTCTCCGGGAGGCGCCGAAAGGCCTCGTCCGTCTCTTTTCGGGAGACAACATCGGAAAGCAGCTCCTCCGGTTCGAGGAGCCTCCCGGAAGCGGAGGGGCTGAAGGTCAGGGACCTGCCTAGTCGGTCGTCCGGTCGCGGGGCGGCGCGAACCCAGCGATCGCATGAGGAGTCCCTATCGGATTTTCGAAACCGTATTGAGGTGCAGGCCCGTCCGGGCGCTCCCCGATGAGCGAAGACGCACTCACGGCGTCCCTCGACTCTGTCCGTCGCCTGGCGATCGTGAAACAGCATCTCGCCGGGCCGCTCCCCTCCCGGGTCACGGGGGATGCGATGCTATCGATGGTCCGGGACCTGGCGTACGTTCAGTGGGACCCCGTGGCCATCGTTGCCCCGTCCCACCTGCTCACGTTCTGGGCCCGGCTCGGGAACTTTCGACCAGCCCTTCTCGAGAGGCTCCTGTGGCAGGAGAAGGCGCTCTTCGAACACTGGACGCCGATGGCGTCGCTGGTGCTGACGGAGGATTATCCGCTCTATCTCTCGCTGATGGAGCGGTATCCGGAGTCGCTGACCCACTCCTGGGGCAACCACCGGGCGGCGGCCAAGAGGTTCCTCTCGGGGCACTCGGAGCTACGAAAGAAGGTCCTTCGGGAACTGAAGAAGGGGCCCCGTTCCATCAGCGAGTTCGAGGACCACCGCGCGGCGAAGGTCGACGGGAGCGATTGGTCGTCCGCCAGCGACGTCTCCCTCATGCTCTTCCACCTGCTGATGCGAGGCGAGGTGATGGTGGTCGGTCACGCGGGGGCCCAGAACCTGTGGGGCCTGTCGGAGGAGTTCCTGCCCGACTGGGTCGAACGGAAAGCGCTCTCCGCCGAGGAGGCCGCGCGGGAGGGCGCCCAACGGGCCATCCAAGCGTTGGGCACCGCGACCCAGAGGGAGGTCACCCTCTACTTCCCGAGGGGGCGGTACGAGGACGCGAAGGGAACCCTCGCCTCGCTCCGGGAGGAGTCGTTGATTCACCGGGTCACGGTCGAGGGAGGGACCGCTCGCGAGGAGCGGTACGTCCACCACCGCGACCTCGCACTGCTCGAGTCGCTCGAGCACGACCCCGTAGAGCCCCGCCTCTCCCTCGTGCCCCCCTTTGACAACCTGGTCTACAGCACGGAGCGGGGGCAGCGACTGTTCGGGTTCAACTACATCCGGGAACAGTTCCTGCCTAAGGAGAAGCGGCGGTTCGGCACGTACGTACTGCCGATCGTCTGGGGCGAGAGGATCATCGGGCGGGTCGACCCGCGCCTCGACAAGAAGAGCGGGACCCTCCTCATTCAAGCGGTCCACGCAGAGGCGGGAGCCCCTCGCGACCGCAAGGTCGCTGAGGAGATCGGCGAGACCATCTCTCGCCTCGCCCGCTTCGTGGGGGCCGAGAAGGTCGCCTACTCTTCTCGGGTGCCGTCCGAGTGGAGAAGCGCCCTCCACTGACCCGCGACCGGGTCGGGCCGCCTTCGGCTAGACACGTTGGTGGCAAGGCAGGCTGCTCGGCCGACCCACCCCGGCACCAGACTCCGGAGAGTTCATTCGAAAGGTAGATGCCTCGTCGTCCAGCTCGGGAGCGGCTGAAGAAGGAAGGAGGGACTCATGCCACGGAGCAGAGCGTTTCCGCTACCGCAGCCGCTCTTCGACGAACCGGTCTTCAACGAGGGTCAGCCGATACCCGACCCCACCCGGTTCAAGGTTCCCCACCCGTCCGACGCGAAGCTCTATTCGCAGCTCCAGCAGCTGCTGTACAAGGACGTCGTGGGGTTTCCCCTCTCACGACTGCCTCCCGACGGTCTCTACAGCCTGGCCGACGCCTACGGCCCACACGGGCCGGAGGTCGTCCAGACGATCGAGTCGGCCGGGCACATCGTCTTCCACATGGTCGGCGACATCGGTGCGTCCACGGCGGCCAAGTACCCCGGCGAGGTCCGAGTCTCCGACCAGATCACCGCCGAGTGTCAGAACTCGCCGACCGAGAACCGTCCGTCCTTCCTCTACATCCTGGGGGACGTGATCTACGATTTCGGGGAGGCACAGTACTACTACGACCAGTTCTACGACCCATACCGGAACTATCCGGGACCCATCCTGGCGATTCCCGGGAACCATGACTCGTTCATTGTCCCCGGAACCGCCGCGGCCGCCGAACCGTTGGTGACGTTCCAGCGCAACTTCTGCGCGACCGAGCCGGTGGTGACCCCGGAGGCCGGTTCACTCCACCGCACCGCGATGACCCAACCCGGTGTCTACTTTGCGTTCGATGCCCCGTTCGTGAGGGTCCTCGGCCTGTTCTCGAACGCGCTCGAGGACCCGGGCGTGATCTCGAGCGAGAACGGGAAATGGTCCGCCATCCCCGACCATCAGCTCGATTTCCTGTCGGCGCAACTCGCGCAGGTCAAGAGCGAGAACTACCCGGGTGCCCTCCTCCTCGCCACGCACCATCCCCCGTTCAACTACGCGCCGCCCTCAGAAGGGTCGGGCGCCGGAGGGATCCACGGAGGGAGCCCGGCGATGCTGGCCCAGATCGACGAGGTCTGCAAGGCCGAGGGGGTGTATCCCCACGCCTTCCTCGCCGGCCACGCGCACAACTACCAACGATACACCCGAACGGTCGATCTGGCGAGCGGTCCGTACACGGTCCCATTCATCGTCTGCGGGGACGGCGGCCACGGCGTGGACGCCCTGGTACGGGCCAAGCTCGGGTCGGGTGCTGTGGAGCCGGCCGATGGGGCCGATGTCTCGTACCTCGACTCGTCCGCGGCGATCCCGGTCTCGGGACTGGTCCTCGACCGCCACGACGACCGGGACTACGGCTACCTGCGTGTGTTGGCGGACCCAACGACCCTCACCCTCGAGTTCTATCCGGTCGGTGCCGGCGCGGCGTTGGCGCCCGCCGACACCGTGTCGGTCGACCTGGCGAGCCACTCGGTTACCTCGAGCGTGTCCATCGTAACCCGCAGCAAACGCCAGAGCAGGCGCCCGTCACGGGGGCCGGTGAAGAAAGGAGCGGGCCGAGCGCACTAAAGGTCGGAGGACTCGCAGGGATTGCGTTTCCGAACGAGACTGGCGCGGTGTTTCACGACCCCTATCGTGGGGTTATCCCATGTCCGGGTGTCGAAGCGCCATGGCCCCGAAGTCGAAATCAAAGCCGGCCAAGCCAGCGAAGAGCAAGATCGCTCCCTGGGTCGCGAGCACCGCCGTGGTGGTCAAGGACCGCGCGAGCTCTCTGAAATGGTACACCGAGGTCCTCGGGATTCCCGTCGCGATCCCGGGCGACCATTGGGTGACGGTCGGGCAGGCTCGGAAGGGCGGAGCGATCCACCTGTGCCAAGGTTCCGAGCTCGACCCTCCGGCGCCCCTCGAGCCGGGCAACAGCGGAATCCTGCTCTTGCTCGACGGGGACTTCCAGGCGAACTGCGAGGAATTGAGGTCACGGGGCGTTGAATTCGTGGATGGGCCGACTCAGCGACCCTGGGGCTGGGACGCCACCATTCGAGATCCCGACGGCAACGAGCTGCTCCTGATGCCATCGGAGTAGGCTTCCGTCTACCGCCGAACGCGCGGGGCTTCCGCGACCCTCTGTGGGGCGGTCCACTCGAAGAACAGCGCCCCGGGGACCGGATGGGAGAAGTAGGCTGGGATACGCCTGAACCCCATCTCTTGGTAGAACTGGATTGCCGCGGTCATCGTGGGGAGGGTATCGACTCGAACGCGCTCGTAGCCGAGTGCGCGCGCTCGCTCGAGGAGCGCTCCGGTGAGGATGG
>DATJVA010000016.1:0-36185 GCA_035502015.1 Thermoplasmata archaeon
CCCCCGGCCGTACAGGCGACCGTCCGCCCGAAGGGTCAGGGTGTGAGGGGAGCTCTTCCAGCGGCCGAGCTGTTCCGCCGGGACGGGGACGACATCGTAGTGGGCGAGGATCAGTACCGTCTCCGTCGCTCCAGCGTCGAGCTCGGCGATGACGTTCGGACGGGCAGCGCCGTGCCAGTCCCCTCCGATGTCGCCGGCCACCGTCGGGTCGTAGATGCGCGTCGTCAGCCCGGCACTTCGCGCGGCACGGACGATCGCATCGGCGGCACGCAGATAGTTCGGTTTCTCCCAACGCCCCCGCGCCATGTCCTCGAGGTTCGTGGGAGCGATGGCGACGAGTTGGGTCAGAAGGCGGAGGTTTTCCTCTCCACCGATCGCCTCCGCCGCGGACCGCGGGTCGGGCGGTGAGGAGCGTTCCGTCATTGTCGGCTCACTGGAGCGCGTAGACGATGATGAGGGAGCTCGTGAGGAGGAGCAGGAGGGTCGCCGCGAACATGTACGTGAACATCGAGAGGGTGTCGCTGAGCGAGGTCAAAAGCCGAGCGGTGTACCCGGGACCCAGCACCGGGACTTCCGGGACGGTTCGTTCTCCGAACTTCACGGTGACAGGAGCGACGTTCTGAAGCGCCGTTTCGAGCGTCCCGAGGGATTCGCGGACGAGCCCGGAGAGCGGGAAGCGCTCACCGACCGGGTTGATCCCGCCGTCGACCTCGTGGACCACGTGGTTGTCCGTGGTCAGCACCTCGGCCACGTTGACCCTCGAGAGGAGCGCGTGGACGATCGGGTCACGCCGGCCGATGACGAGGTTGTTGCCGTCGATCACGACGTACCCCGTTGTCGTCCCGCCGGCACGGACCACCAGAGCCCGGAACCCTTCGGGGCCGATCCCGTCCCGGCCGATCGAGAAGCCTTGGCGGACCGCGGTCCCCACCTCGATTGGTCCCTCACGCGCCGCCGCCACCGCGGCCCTGACCGCCGCCTTGGTGTCCACGACGAGCTTCTCGGAGACCGGCGTACCGTACAGGATGTCTCCCTTCCCTTCGACGTACGAGTTGTGCGCATCGACCAGGACGACCCGAGGACCCCCCTCCTGGGCGATCTCTCGGGCGATGCGGTCCGCTACACTGAAGGCGATGTCGTCGGTCGGCGCCGGAGCTTGGGTCACCAGGACGAGCGCGACGTCTCCTAGAAGCTGCGCCCGCGCGAAGCTTCCCTCGTAGGGGGAGACGAGCGGGCTGCACCGCGACGGTCCGGCCGAGGGGGAGGAACGGACCAGCTCCCGGAGCGCGGTCGCGACCCGTTCCACATCCTCGTCGCTCGCGAGGTCGAGGTCGTGGTCGCATGGCGTGTGCGGAACGAAGACCGTTCCCGCGGTCGGTCCGAGCTTCTCCGACAGCTTGCGGGGAAGGTCGCTCGAACCCAGCGCCGCGAACGGGCCGGGATGGACGGTCGGTAGGGCGAGCGTCGCCTTGACCGAGTCGCCGCTGGTGAACACTATCGCTCGTGCCGCGATGTTCCCCGGAATCGCGCCGCGGCGGAAGAACGCCTCGAGCGACCGGGTGGCCTCGGGGTCCCTCTGGCTCACATGATCGAGCAGCGGCCGGATCAGGGATACTCCCGAGACCCCGAACTCGCGACGGAGCGGCCGGTCGGAGGCCCGCACGAGCGCGACCGCGAGGACGAAGCCAAGGACGAGGAAGGCAACGGCGGCGCCCACAACGGCGAGGGTCGGTGGGTCGAGCGCAAAAAAACCCGCGAGGAACAGGACGGGCTGCAACAGAGAAGGCAGGATCATCCGCAGGTGGCTCGGACGGGAGACCCCGTAGAGGCTCGCGTGTCGGAACCAGAGGGTGGGCCCCACGAGAAACACCCCGAGGTAGATGAGCCCCGGAACCACCGACGGGTCGACCAGCATCGCCAGCCGCCAGAGCGCGGCGAGAGGGACCAGAAGGACGAGCGCCGTGAGGACCAAGAACACGCTTCGGTGGAACTCGAGGCGTCCCCCGAGCGCGGCGCACAGCGGCGGGGTAGCGGCCGAGGTGATCAATGCGGGGAGGAGACCAGCGACGAGGAACCCTTCGGCGAACTTCGGCACGTTCGGGAGCCAAAGAAGCGCCGTGAGGGCGGCGGTCGCGACGCCGATCAGCCCGTACGTTATGGGTGGCGACGGTGCCCGGAAGAGGACGTGGCCCCGGCGGACCTGCTCGTACGACTCGCTGACCGGAAGCTCGGGCTCAACCGGACCGGGCACGCCGAACCTCCTCGAGGATCCCTTGGAAGGATTCGCCCAGACCCTCTTCCTCCGTGATCGTTCCGGTGACAAGGATACTGGCGCCAGCCGTGAGTAGCGCCCGAGCGTCCAGCGACGTCCGTATCCCTCCTCCCACGATCAATGGCACGCGGACCGCGTCGCGCACGGCCCGCACCATCTCGGTCGGAACCGGAGCCGGCGCTCCGGACCCGGCCTCGAGGTAGACGAACCGCATCCCCAGCATCTCGGCGGCGAGCGCATAGCCGGTCGCGCCCGAAAGGTCGTCGCGCGGCACGGGGTCCACCTCTCCCACTTCGCCCACGCGCATGCCCGGCGCGATCACGAGGTACCCCATCGGGATCGCCTCGAGGTGCATCGTGCGTACGGCGGAGGCCGACCGAGCGTGCGTGCGGATCACGAGGTCGAGGTTTCGCGAGTTCAGCAAGCTCATGAAGAGGACCGCGTCCGCGTCCGGGGTCAGCGACCCCGGGCCTTCCGGGAAGATGATCGCGGGGATGGACACGGCGCCCTTGATCGCCCGGGCGGCCTCGCCCATCACCTCCCGCGAGATGCCGGTCGACCCGCCAAGCAGGATCGCGTGGCTCCCCGACGCGACCGCTCCCCGGGCGACGGCCGCGGCGCTCGCCCCCGGTGATTTGTCCGGGTCGACGAGCGTGAAGTGGAGCGGCCCACCGGCGAGCTGCTCGCGAAGGTACTGCTCGACCCGGCCGGTCGGGGAGGGGGACGTCACCGGAACGCCACCGCCAGGAACGCGAACAGCGCCACGCTCATCGCCACTTTGCTCATCGTCTGTTCGTAGTGCAACCGGTTCGGTAGGTGCCAGATCGATACGCCGAAGACCGCGTCGGCGGCCCCGACCAGGACGACGTAGATAATCCCGACCCCTGAAACGAGGCTGACGAACCACGCGAGCGGGACGGCGCTCAGGACGATTCCCCCGATCGCCGCGACGCGGGCGGTAGCCGAGGCAACTCCCAGGCCATGCCGCTGGGGCAGGGTCTGCCGCCCCACGTCCCCGGCGATGTCCTCCATGTCCTTGATCACTTCCCGACTGAGGGTGGCCAGAAACGCCATCGCGGCGAACGGAAGGAGGATGACCGGGTTTCCCGCGGCCGCTCCTCCGTAGAGGAACACCATCCCCGTGAGGAACGCGACGACGAGGTTGCCTCCGAATCCGACCTGCTTGAAACGGAACTCGTAGCCCAGCAGCAGCGCCACCGCGACGACCAGGATGACCGCTACCAGGGGCTCGGCCAAGGCCACGGGGATGACGATCACGGCACCCAGAACGAACAAGCCCGCGGCCAGCCCGCGGGCGGTCCGCACCGACACCTCCCCGGTGACGAGCGGGCGGTCGGGGTGGTTCACCCGGTCTCCTTCAAGGTCGAGCAGGTCGTTGAGCACATTGCCACCGGCCGTGACGAGCGCCGTGGAGATTCCGGCGAGGACCAGGAAGACCCATAGGGAGAGGGGCACCGAGACCCCCGCTCCGCGAGCAACGAGGCCACCGACGACCGTCCCGACGAACGAGACCCCGAGGTTCCCCGCGCGCACGAGACGCAGCGCAGGATGCACGCGGTCCGATGGCCGGGGCGGTTCCTTAACGATTGTGCCCGACTTCGGAGCGGCGGAGGAACGGCTCGGCTCTCGGGCAGCGCGTTATATGGGGCCAACGCTGCCGCTGGCGCGATGGGTCGCTCCGGCGTGCGACGACCGAGGGTCCGTTCGTTTCGGCTATCGAACGGCCTCCGTGTGCTCCTCGCGCCGGACGGCCAGAGCCCGACCGCGAGCGTGTGGGTCTGGTATCGGGTCGGGTCGAAGAACGAGCACCCGGGAATCACGGGAGCGTCCCACTGGGTCGAGCACATGCTCTTCGAAGGCTCCCCGCGGTATCCGAAAGGGGCGATCGATCGGGCGGTCCTTCGCGTGGGCGGCGAACTGAACGCCTTTACCGATACGGATTTCACGGCGTACTTCACCACGGTCCCCCGGGACCATCTCGCGGTCCCGCTCGATTTCGAATCGGACCGGATGACCCGGGCCGCCATCACCGATGCTGAGGTCGCTCGCGAACGGATGGTGATCCACTCCGAACGTGAGGGCAACGAGAACTGGCCGGAGTTCCGTGTCGAGGAGGAGCTCTTCCAGCTCGCTTTTCGCGTCCACCCCTACCGCTGGGACGCGCTCGGCCGACGGCGCGATATCGAGGAGATGTCCGCCGAGCAGCTCCGCGGATACTATCGACGGTTCTACGGACCCAAGAACGCGGTCCTGGTCGTCGCGGGCGGCTTTGACGCCCGGCGGACCGAGTCCGAAGTGCGTCGACGCTTCTCGAAACTACCCTCGTGGGGCGATGACGTGACCGTCAAGGAGGTCGAACCGGCCCCATCGGGAGAACGCCGCGCCACATTGACCGGCCCGGGGACGACTCCCTATCTCCAGCTCGGTTGGCGGTCTCCGGCCCTCGCCGACCCAGCGACCCCGGCCGTGCTCGTGCTCGACACCATTCTCGGCGGAGAGAGCCGTGTCTTCTCGGCTGGAATGGGCTGGCGGGGCCGACGGGAACACCCCACCGCCCGCCTCTATCGGGCCCTAGTCGAGAAGGGGATCGCCGTCCGGGCGACGAGCGGCTGGAGTCCGCGCGTCTACCCGAGCCTGTTCACGGTTCAGGCCCAAGCCGCGGCGGGAGTATCGCTCGACTCCCTCGAGCGGTCGGTCAACGCCGTCATTGACCGACTGATCCGGTTCGGTCCGACCGGACGCGAGATCTCGGACGTGCGGACCCGGATCCGTCGGGGCGCGGCTATGGCCTACGAAGGCGCCACGGGCACCGGTTTCCGTATCGGGTACTTCGCGACCCTGGAGTCGGTCGCGCTCGAAGACCAGCTGTACGACCGGTTGCTGCGGGTCACCCCTTCCGCCGTCCAGGAACAGGCACGGGCCCTCTTCCGACCGGAAGCGCGCGTGGTCGTCCGATACGAGCCCACGGGGGGTGCGTTCGGTGGGTAGCCCGCTGGACCCGCTCCGGCTCGAGTACGGTCGCGACGTCGAGGGACTCGCGGTCGTCCGACAGTCCTCGCCCGCCAGCGCGGCCAGCTTCTCCGCGACCTATGTCGGCCCGGCCGGTTGGGGATACGACCGACCGGGGGAGGAGGGGACCGCCCGCGCGGTCAACCATCTGCTCACGAGCGGAGCCGGTCGATACGACCGCATCGCGTTCGCCCGACGGCTGGACCAGGCGGGCGCGACCCTCACTCCCGAGTGCGCTCCGGAGTCGGCGGAAGTAACGATCTGGGGTCCCTCCGAGGATTGGGAATCGCTCCTCGCCCTTCTCTCGGATGTCGTGCTGCGCCCACGTTTCGCACCGGAAGACCTCGAACGGGTCCGACGACAGCTCTCGGAACGTCAGATGCGTGAAATGACCCAACCCTCAAGTCGGGCGGACCGCGAGCTGTTCCGGGCGACGTACCCCGCGGGCCACCCGTACCGTTCGAACGGTCTCGGCGACGCTCGGTCGATCATGCGCCTTACCCCCTCGAGCGTTCGCGATTTCCACGCGACGCACTACACCAGCGGGGACGCCCTGCTCGTGGTCACCGCGCCGGCGAGGCTACCCTCGGTCGAGGCGGCCGCTCGTCGCTGCTTCTCGGGTTTCTCCGAGGGGCGGGGACCGTCTCTTCGGTTTCCGAAGGCGTCACCGCGACCGCCGAGGTCGGTATCGGTGGAACTCGCGGGGAACTCCGAAGTCGACATTCGCATCGGCGGGGATTCGCTTGCGCGGTCCGATCCGGAGTATCCGGCGGCGTTCCTGGCCAACGAGGTCCTTGGGGGACGCGCTCAGCTCAGTCGGCTCTTCCAACGGATCCGAGAGCGCGGAGGGCTCGCCTACCACGCGGCGAGCGAGCTCGAAGCGATGCGGTTCGGGGGGCACTGGACGGTAGGCGCCGGAACCTCGCCCGCCAACGTTCGCCGGGTCGTCGCCCTGCTCACTCGGGAGGTCGAGAACATGCAGACTCGCGCGATCCCCTTGGCCGGCCTCCGAGAGGTTCGGGAGAGCACCATCGGCGAGATCCCGCTCGCCCTCGAGTCCACCGCGGATGCCCACGAGCTCGCCGTCGAGGTCGCGTACCACCGACTGCCCGCCGACTATCTCGTCCGATGGCCAGAGACGCTCCGGGCGGTCCGTCCCGCGGAGATCCGAGAGGCCGCGAGCCGCTCCATGGACGGTCGTCACGCGGTGACGGTGGTCGCCGGTCCGTTACCCTAGGCGTAGGCCCCCTCGAGTCGGCGCCGACACGGGTTCGGCAGGAGGTGGGTCGACGGGACCCACTCTCATCGCCCGAGAACCCGCGACGGGAGAACGACCCAATGGCTACCGTGGGAACAATACGCACATATACGTGTAATCGGATGGGGGAGCATGGCGTCGCGTTCGAGGCCCGAGGGGCCGGCCCAGGGCATGATGCGAAAGAACATCACGATCACTCCGGAGGAGAGCGAATTCCTCGAGCGTCATCCCGAGATCAACCAGAGCGCCCTCTTCCGCCAGATCGTGGAGAGCCTGATGCTGGCGGAGCGGACTCCGAGCGTAGCCTCCACCCAGTCGGTCCGCCTTGGCAAGGCGGTCTACCGGTCGGGCGCCATCATGTTCCAGAGGCCGAACGAGAAGCGTTCGCCGTAACGCCGCCGTCCGCAACCTTTCGTTCCGGCGCGTCTCGGTCCCTCAACCGGGGACCAAGCCCTGCGAGCGCCGGGTGCTGAGCGTCCTGGGCGCGACTGAAGAGGATCCCGTCGGCCCCGGGGCTCAGGGCGTACGCTCGTGCGGCCGTGTCCCGGTCCAGCTGCTCCAGAGCGTGGCGAGAGATCAGGTGGCCGAACGCCCAGGAGCGTCGAAGCGCCAGGTCGGTGAAGTGCGGTACGTAATGCCCCCCGCCCACCGCCAGGGCTACGTGGTCACCAGTGGACTCCGAGATCCTAGGGATCGCGTCTGCGAGGACCCGGATGGCATCCTGGGCGGGGGCTCGGTCCGCCCCCGAACCGACCTCGATGAACATGGCCGGAGCCTCCACCACCGGACCGTGGTGGGTCGCCTCGTACGTGGCCGGCAACCCAAGCCGCGCGGCGCCCTCGGAGAGTAGCCGGAGCGCGGTGACCATGCGCCGTGGGTCCGCCGGCACGAGGTATCGGGGACGACCTCCCAGGTCGGTCGACGGGCCGAGATTTCCGATGGGGTGGACGGTGAGAGAGGCAACGTTCAGCTCGCTTCGATGGATCGAAGGGAACACGAGCGTGGGTCGCTCCGCGAGCACGTCCGGAGGGAGCCGACGGTCGACCTCGTCGTCATGAATGTGGACGCCGCTCCGCCGTAGCACTAGCACGGAATCGTTCAGCCGTCGGATCGGAGCCCCGCCGACGTGGGCGCCCGTGGCGGGGAGGGTGCCCCACGCTCGAGCGACAGCGTCCGCCACCGGGTCTTCCTCGTAAATCAGGACGATCAGGCTCACGGACAACCTCCGGCTGAGGACAGCCGGACTCAAGAGTCCACCGCGAGGAGTTGCTGTTCCGCAACCCGCGCGTTCCGTTGCGAACGCAGCTCGTCGAAAGTGGGCGGGGTCAACGCCGGGAAGGGTACGGGGCGATGCGGCGCGACAGGAATGCGAAGTAAACGGATGGTCCCTGTTCTTCGCTGCCCGGTCGGAACTCCGTTCGCTCGAACAGGAACCGAGACTCGAACAGCGAGGTCACCTCACCGAGCGATGGGCGATGCGGCGGCCCTCGCGGAGCGGTATGCTCCCGGGCGACCCAGGAGAGGACGAACCGGCCGTCGGGCCGGAGCACCCGATGGGTCTCGCGGACGTAGGCGGGCCGTCGGTGAATTGGGATGGTGTGGAAGCATCCGATGTCGACGAGCGCGTCGAAACTTCCGTCTGCGTACGGGAGGTCGAGCGCATCCCCTTCGTGGACAGCGATCGACACATGGTCGTCCAGCGCCCGGGCACGACTGGCCGCGACGGCGCCCGGGGAGAGGTCGACACCGTGCGCCTCGTAACCCGCCCGCGCGAGGTACAGCAGGTTCGATCCGGCACCGCATCCGACGTCGAGGACCGACGAGCCTTTCCGGAAGAATCCCGTCTCGACGGCCAGTCGGACCCCGGCACTCGGGCCAGGGTCGAACCACGGGAGCTGTTCGTAGGGAGTCCCCTCGTACGTCGCCCGCCAACGCGCGCGGTGCTCGGCAGAGCTGCCGCGGCGCGATCGACCGTCGACAGGCCCGGTCATCGGTGGTTCGCCAATCCTTGACAGCGTGCAGGTCCATAAGGACGCTCTCGCGCCCGGTCTCCCGGACCGTTCCTTGCCGGTCGGTCTCTTAACGCCGGGTTCCCGTGCGGCGTTGCTCGTTTCATGGTGGACGTCACGCTGGAACTGCTGCTCCTCAAGGTCACCATCGCCCCGCTCTTCATCGGGGTCGTCAGCCTGACCGCCCTGCGCTACGGCCACCGCACTGCTGGGTGGTTGGTCGCCCTTCCGATCAACACAGGCACGATCGTTTCCATCTTGGTGTGGACGGAAGGTCCCGCCTTCGCCGCGACGGCGGCCCTCGGTGCGCTGCTCGGGATCGTTTCGCTCTCGGTGTTCGCGGTGGGATACGCGCGCTCGGCGACGCGATTCTCCTGGCCGGTCTGCCTCGGCGTTGCATCGCTCGGCTTTGTCCTGTCGACGCTTGTCTTGAGCCAGGTTCCAGGGGCGATCGTGCCCGACCTGATCGGTGCCGCGGCCGCCGTGGTGGTCGTGCTGGTGCTCCTTCCCCGGCCCACGTCACCCGCTCCGGTGGCCGCGATGCCGCGCTGGGAAGTCCCGCTCCGGATGCTGACCGCCGCGGTCCTCGTGCTGGCGATTACGACCGCGGCCGAGGGGCTCGGCCCCCGGCTCAGTGGTCTTCTGAGCCCGATCCCGGTGTTCACGATCACCCTCGTCATCTTCACCCATTCGCGGCAGGGCCCCGCGCCTGTGTTCGTCTTCCTGAACGGCCTCCAGTACGGACTGTTCAGCTTCGCCGCCTTCTGCGCGGTTGTCGCCGTGCTCCTTGTCCCCTACGGACTGGCGATCGCCATGGCGGTCGGCCTCACCGCGTTCTTGGGGGTCTACGCCGTGGTCCGACTCTTACCCGTGGGTCTTCTGACCCGGGGGCCGCACACCCCATTGACCCCGTAGACAGAGTTCCCGGGCGGATCATTCCACCTCAAGCCCACTGCGCGCCTCGACCGGGGTCCACGGAAGCATTATCCGAAGAAGTCCGGCTCAGAAGCCTCCAGTGGGGTGTGCCGGGCAGGTAACGGACACCACCGGCGTCTCCACCGCTCCATGCAGTTCCGGGAAATCCTCTCGAAACTCGAGGCCGACGGCCGGTTGATGCGGGTGCGCGAGCCGGTCCACCCGAAATACGAAATCGCCGGCCTCCTTCGGAGGTACGAAGGAAGGCCAGTGCTGTTCGAATCGGTCGACGGAAGCTCCGTCCCCGTGGCCGGGAACCTCCTGAGCAGCATGGACCTCCTTTGCGGGAGCCTCGGCTTCGGCAAGGCGGACTGGATCGAACGGCTGAATTCCGCGATGAGGACGTCGGGCCCGGTCTCGCAGGGCACCGGATCGTTCGACTACTTCGAGCCGGACCTCGACCTCGTGCCGATTCTCACTCACTACCCCAAAGACCAGGGACCGTACATCACCTCGGGGGTGGTGTTCTCGCGTCGCGGGGGGTCCCAGAACATCTCTTTCCATCGCCTCTGCCGCATCGGGCCGGACCGGTTCGTCGGCCGGCTGGTCGAGAAGCGGGACCTCCACACGATGTATCTCGATGCCCGTGACCACGGCGAGGACGTCAGCATATCGGTCGCGATCGGGAACCGATCGGGCGTTCTCGTGGCCGGCGCAACGACGGTCGCGAGGGGACAGTACGAGCTCGGCATCGCGGCCGCTCTCGAACACGGTATCGAGGTCTGCCCGGCCCGGTCGAACGGAACGAGCTACCCCACGGACTCGGAGATCGTGCTCGAAGGACGGATCCTTCACGACGAGACGACCAACGAGGGGCCGTTCGTCGACCTCACGAACACCTACGACGTGGTGCGCGAGCAGCCGGTCATTGTGATCGACCGGATCGCGATGCGACGCCAGGCGGTGTATCATGCCCTGCTCCCCGGAGGGACCGAGCATCGCCTCCTCATGGGCGCGCCGAGAACGCCCACGATCGACCACGCGCTCCGGGAGGCCGGGATCGACGTGGCCAACGTCTACCTCACCGAGGGGGGAAGTGGATGGCTGGATGCGGTGGTTTCGATCCGCAAGCACAGCGAATCCGACCCTCGAGTGGCGATCGACGCGGCGATCCGGGGCCATCGGAGCCTGAAGAAGGTCACGATCGTTGACGACGACGTCGACGTCACCGACCCGCACGCGGTGAACTACGCGTTGACGATGTACTGGGACGCCGGGAAGGAGGTCGTCCTCACCGGAACCAAAGGGTCGAGCCTCGACCCGATGGCGACGTCGGACGGAATCGGGAGTAAGATCGCCTTCGACGCCACCAAGCCGCTTCACGTTCCACCGGAACGGGAGCTCAAGATGCACAAGGCAGAGCCGGCGGCCACACCGTAGGGGGACCTTGGATGGAAGAGCTCCGGACCCGCCAGCCGATCTCCTGGCTCGATGACGTTGACGCGGACGGCGTGGTGGTCAACCCTCAGCACGAGCTCTACGGAAAGCGACTCGCGGGCACGACGCTCCACTTCCCCGGCGCTTCCGGCTCGACCGTCGGTTCGGACCGGATCGTGAACCTCGCCGTCCGGGGCCTCGCCCCGACGAAAATCATCCTCGAGCGGGTCGACCCCATCACGATGTGGGGTGCCATCCTCGGAAAGATCGACATCGAGGTCGCCGGGGCGCGAAGGACCACGGTCGACCCGCGAACCCTCGAGGACCGCGGGGTCGACCCCGAGATCGCCGGCTACCTCGCCCACGCGGGAGAGCTGCTCGGGTCGAACGATTTCATCCCGGTCGACCATGTCCAGATCGCCGGGGTCTCCTACAAGACCATCACCGAGACCGGCCTCGAGCTCCGCCGGTACCTCGGCGGGAAGTACCGGTTCCGGGCCAAGAACGTCACGATCAACCCGGCGGGCATGGACCTCGAGAATTGGAGGGCACTTGGAATCCCGGAGGAGTTCGCGCGCAAGCAGCGCGAGGTGATCGACATTTACGTTCGCATGGGGGCGCGACCGACCATCACCTGCACGCCCTACCTGATCGGAAGCATGCCCCCGCCCTTCACCGACGCCTTTCTCTCCGAGTCTTCGGTGGTGGCCTACGCGAACTCGGTCCTTGGGGTCCGGACGAACCGTGAGTCGGGTCTCAGCACGCTCCTCTACGCGATCGCGGGTTGGGGTCCCCGGTACGGAATGCACCTCCCCGAGCACCGGAACCCGACCCTGCGGGTCGAGGTTTCCTGCGACATCCACGGCTCCGTCGACTTCGGCCTTCTCGGCTACCGCCTTGGCGAGCTGGCGCACGGACAGGTCCCCTACCTGACCGGCATCCCTCCCGGGCCCTCCCTCGAGGAGCTCAAGGCCCTGAGCGCCGCGGGGGCGGCCTCCGGGTCGGTCGACCTCTACCACATCGAGGGCGTCACGGCCGAGGTCCGGGCCGGCAAGGTCTCCTTCGGTTCGATCGGAGAGACCGTCAGTGTCGACCGCAAATCTCTCGACGAGGTAAAGCGGACGTTGAACACGGGTTCCGTGGACGAGCTTGACCTCGTGACCTTCGGGTGCCCCCACGCCTCGCTCGAAGAAGTGAAGGAGATCGCTCTCCTTCTCGAAGGGAAGAGGGTCCGTGCGGGCGTGGCGTTGTGGGTCTGTACCTCACGAGCGGTGAAGGAGCTCGCTTCGCGGAACGGCCTCGTCGCGACGATCGAGGCCGCCGGAGGCAACGTCGTGGCCGACACGTGCATGGTGGTCGCCCCGATCGAATCGATGGGACCGAAGACCACGGCCACCAATTCGGGGAAGGCGGCCAAGTACCTCCCGCGATTCTGCCATCAGCGCGTCGTGTTCGATTCTGCGGAGCAGATCATCGGGCGGATCACGGTGTGATCCACGCTCCGGAAGTGCGACCAAGAACCGACGGGCTCCTCCCCGAGTCCCTTCCGGGTTCCGTCGACCTCAGCGTCAGGACCGGACGAAGTGCGGCAGTCGCTTCGGGATCTCGAAGGTGATCTCCACGAGTCCCGCAACTCTTCCTCGCCTTCGCCAGTGGGCCTGGTAGATCATCTTCTGGCGGCCTTTCTTCTCGATCGTATAGATGTTCGGCCGGCCCGACGCCATCACTCGGAGCAGTTTCCTCCGGGCCTTTGGCGGATGGCAGTCGAGCATGTTCTTCCCGACGAGTGACTTACCTCCGTCCGATGCGTTCACCTCGGCCGAACGGTCGTTCATGTAGAGAATCGTGTAGTCGGAGCCGCAGACGGTCACCGAACACGGCATCTCGTCGAACCATTCTAGCCGCTTCGGCTTCGCCATCGCTGGACCTCACCTCTTCGGAGCCGGACGCGCCGACATAAGCGTATGTCCGCCACCCGACCCGGGGGCGCCCCCGGGAGGCGCCCCAGGGCCCGTCTTCTGCCCGGGTCCCCTCACGCCGGGAGCGCGATTGATAGAAGGCTTATCCGAGCTGCTCCGTCATTGCGTCCCCGGATGAGTCGGAACTATTCGGGCTCCCGAGAGCGTCACGGATCGCTCCGTCTCTCTCGGTTTGGTCGGTTCGTGCTGATGCGGCTGGCGCTCCTGCCGGCGCAGGTCCTGTTCGTCCTGGTGCTCCTTTACCTCACGATCTACGAGCCCACCAACATCGCGACCCACCACAACAGCGGACTCATCGGCTTCATGACCGGCTTCGCGGGGATGGTCGTGCACGACTTCACAGGACAGTGGGGAGTCTCCAACTTCCAGGAATACCCCGGGGTCGCGATGGTCCAGCTCTATGGGTACCTGTTGCCGAGCACCGTCGAGCTGGCCGTCTTCTCCCTCGGGATCTCCGCCGCGGTCGCCTATCCGGTGGCCTTGTGGATCGGCTGGAGTCGAAGACCGGGAGTCGACCTGTCCGCACGCGTCGCGAGTCTGCTCGGCACGCTGGTGCCGGTGTTCATCGTGGGGCTGCTCGTGATCACGGCACTGTTCTTCTGGTTCCTTGCCCAGTTCCAGGACCTACCCGATAACGGAGTGATACCGGGCCTGTACTGGTGGGAGCTGTACAATGGAGGCTACCCACACTGGATCATCTATCAGAGCATCACGCAGCCGACAGGGTTTCCGCTGATAGACGGCCTGATCCACCACGCTTGGGCCTACGAGGAGATCACACTGATCAAGACGCTCATTCAGGCGGCGGTCGTCGCGCTGGTCTACGTTACGATCTTCCTTCGCCACGCCCGGGGGGTGGTACGGGCCGCCAGCGAGGAGGTCCACCTCGTGGCCGCCCGCTCGCGGGGAGTGAGCGAGCGCACCCTCCTCTGGACGCACACCGGTCGTCGCGTCCTCCCGACGTTCCTCATCGTCTTCGCGCTGACGCTGCCGGTCTACCTCGGCACGCAGTTCGTGGTCGAGGCAACGTTCCTCGACCCGGGGATGGGGTTCCTCGCGTTCTCCTCGCTCACCGACCAGGGTACGGGGGGCATCGCGCCATTCCAGTCGATGATGTTCCTGCTGTCGCTCGTGGTTCTTGTCTGGTTGTTCGCGGTCGACGTCATCGCGCGTCGGCTGGACCCGAGAGAGGTGACGGCACGGTGAGGTCCTGGTCTCCCCGTACGGGCAGGTATCCGGCTCCCCGCCTCTTGCGGCCGGGCACCCTCCGCGCTTTCTGGATCGGAGTCATCCTCGTCGCACTCGTCACTTCCTCGATAGGACTCGGTAGAGCTCCAATCACATCCGCAACCTCGAACGCGCACGGGACAACGTCGGCGACCGCGACCGTTTCGGTCGGGGCCCCGCCGACGACGACTCCGGTCGGGGGTCTTGCCAACGAGGACGCGGCGCCTTCGTCCGCGTCTTCGGTGTTCGATCAACGGGTCCTGAGCACCGCGAGCGCGCTTGCGGAAGCGGGTGTGTCGCCGCGGGACATTCGGCTTCCGTACATTGGCCGCCCGGCCCAGATGGTCGCCGGTGTGGCGATCCCCGGGTACGCGTTCCCCCCCTCCAACGTGAGCGCGACGTACGGCAGTCCTCCGGCCCCCTCGGGGCTCGCCTACTACGGTGAGAACGACACCGCCGGGACGATCGAGGCGACCACCCTCGATGCGTCGAGCGTCGCCGGCACGCTGACGGTAGACAGCCTGAGCGCCCTCTACCTGGACGACGATACTCCCGACATGTGGGGGACCCAGCTCAACGCGGTGCTCACCAACGTCACCCTCCAGGGCGTGAGCGGCTACGAGTTCTGGGTCCAGAACTCCGTCGATTACTTCCAGCACAATGACACGCTCGCCCTCGGCGAAGATACCTGGAACTTCTCAAGCCGGACCGCCTCGGTGCCGGGCGGCAATTCCACGATCCTTCGTCACAGCCCCAACGGTTCGGTCATCACCGGGACCTACATCGGAGAAGGACCGTACATCCACGCCCCGACCCCGTTCACCCTGACACTCTACCTCAACTCCTCCGTGACCGCCGACGGAGAGCAGGAGTGCTGGTTCAACTACACGGTGCTCGCGGCCGGTGGTGTCCATGCGAAGGGGAACTACGACTGGCTGGTGTTCAACTCGACCAGCCCAGGGTTCCCCGCGGCGGTCTCCCTCGCTCCTTTCGAAGCGACCGGCACGCATCTCGACCCGGTCGGACTGACCAACGACTTCGAGCTCGACTTCGGCGTCGGGCCGTACGATGGCGCGACCCTCAACGTTCTGGGCGCCAATGCCTCCGCGTCCCTCGACTACTGTCCGGCGACGACGGCCTCCTGCTCGCCGGGGGAGTTCCGCACGGTCCCCGCGGCGGAAGACTTCGGGAGCGAAACCGGAGAGACGTCGACCGGGCTCTCGCTCGCCTACAATGGGACCACGGAAATGGCCACCGCGGGTCCGTTCATCCTTCGAGGGCTTTGGGGCTACCCGGCGGCCATCGGTTCAGCGGCGGGAGCGACCCCCGTTACGAACGCGATCACCGTCTCCGGTTCACCCGAGCCCCTGTCGGCGATGCCGTACGTCTTCGTGTTCCTCAACGGCTCCACGTTCCTCCGTCCGCACTTCGAGTGGGCGCCGGACGTCCCGGTCTGGTACCTTCCTCCGGGCACCTACGGCTACCAGGTGATGCTCGCCGATTACGCCGAGCAGACCGGAACGCTGGTGGTCGGCTCCAGTCCGACCCGACTGTCGGTCACGCTGCCGTACTACCCGTCGGGGGGTGTCTACACTCCGATGTGGGCGTTCGATAACGCGCAATTGGCCGGCATCTCCGCCTCGGGGGACGGGACGCTTTCGAACCAGTACCATTTCTTCAACAACCCGACCGACCATTGCACGGAGTGCGGGAACGCCAAGGACGGGAACCTTTCGTCGGCGTTCGCCTCGTGGAACGACTACCTTTACCCGAGTTTCGCCGGTCTTCGGCTGGTCGGCACCACGGCGTACGTCGACATCGAGCACCCGCCGACCTTCTGTGTTTTCGGATTCTCCTGGGGCCCGCACGCGAGTCCGAACCCGGGACCATACTTCTATCTCCAGTTCGAGCTGGTGTCGACGCATCATGTGACCCTCGCCAACGCCGCCCAGATCGGTGGCTGGCCGGCCATGTTCGAGCTCGTCTCGATGGCGGGCCTCGTCGACGCGGCACAGAACCCCTTCCCGCAGGCCAACGTGATGGTCTGGAACTCCTCCGATGACCTCGTCCGATCGGACACCTTTGTCTCGGCGTGGCTGGTCCCGGCTGTGGGGTCCGACTGCTTCGGGAACTGTCCCGCCGTGACCTGTTCCTGGTGCGTCTCCCCGGACGGACTTCTCCTCTATGGGGGGACGAACAACACGGTGTGGGGCGACACGTTCCTCGACCCGTCGGCGCCGTCAATCGCTCCTCACCGCTACTACTCTGGCCTCGCGGAAGCGGAGAAGGGCGACCTGATCTTCAACAACAACTTCGCGGTCGACAATCCGACCGTTTACCTCCCGTGGGACCTCTACAACGCGTCCTGCCCCGACAGCAACACGGGGGACTGCGTTCCGCCGCTGCCCCCGACCTACCTCGACCGATGGAACGTGTCGCCACAGCCGGCAGGGAACGTCGCTGCGACGGTGAACGGGTTCGCGCTCTCCGGTAACATTCTCGGTCCGACGTGCCCGGACCAGGGGGGCAACTTCTGGAGCGATTACGGGAACTTCGAGAACCCGATCGGCGTTCTTCCGTTCGTCAACCGGTACGACTACTCCGAGCTGGCCGCCGCGATCCACTCCCCGGCACTGGAGAACCAGAGCAGTATCCAGCTCGGGGGCGACTACGTTCCGCTTGTCCGGAGTTCCGTCTGCGGAGTGGGGACGACAAGCTCCCCCTGGCTCGGTATCGCCGTCATCGCGGCCGGTGCGCTGGTCGGAGTCGTCGTCGCTGCGGCCGTGGTCCTCCAGGCCCGCTGGAAAGTGCGTCCCGCGCCCTGGCTCGCGCCACCCTCGGGCGAGGCGGGGGTCTCCGCGACGGTGGGCGCTCCCGTGGTCGAGCCGTTCGTGGTCGTCGCACGGCCCAGCATGCGAGAACGGTGGGCGCGACGCCCGTTGGGGGTCGGACTGTGGACCGGACTCGGTATCCTCGCAGCGTACGTCGTGGCCGCCCTAGGAGCGCTGGTCGTCTATCGCAATTCCCTGACGCAGGTGCCGGTGAACCCGGCCTGGATCCCACCCTTCAACCCGATCGGACCTTCGCTCACCCACCCGTTCGGGGTCCTTCCCGGTATCGGGACCGACCTGTTCCGTGCCGTCTGGCAAGCGACGCCGTGGGACCTTGCAATCGTGGGGGGGATCCTCGCGTTCGACGTCGTCCTCGGCTGGGTCTTGGGATCTCTCGCCGGGATGAACGAAGGGGGCGTGCTCGATGCGCTGGTGACGTTCCTCGGGGACACGCTCGGTGCCATCCCCTCGTTCTTCCTCGTGGTCGCGCTGTTCGCGGGTTTCGCGACGGTCGCGCCGAACAACGTAAGCCTACCGGTCTTCGTGGTCCTGTTCGGCCTGGTCATCTGGCCGACGACCGCCCGAACGACACGGGAACGGGCCCGGATCGTGGCCCGGGAACCGTTCCTCGATTCGGCCCGGGCCTCGGGCGGGGACCGGCCCTACCTTTTCTTCCGCCACATCCTGCCCAACTCGGTCTCGCCGCTCCTCGCACAGATACCTATCGATGTCGCGCCGATCTTCTTCGTCCTCACGATCTTCCCGTGGTTCTGGGACTGCGCGGGACCCGGCGGGTCGAAAGGGACGTACTACCTGATCGCCTCGCTGCCCCCCTATTCTCCTCTGCCGGCCGTCAACTTCCCCGAGTGGGGAAACCTGCTCGCGGTCGGGACCTGCGAGGGGCTTCCGATCTCCACCGTCGGTCCGACCTTTTGGTGGATGGTCCTGTTCCCGCTCCTCGCCATCCTGTTCCTCGGCATCGCGATCGCGCTCGTCTGCGACGGGATCGATAAGCGCCTCAAGTCGCGGGTGTCGTAGTGCGGGTCCCTGTCCCCGTTCTCTTTCGGAAGAAGAGGCGCCGGTGTCGCGCCCAGCTCTCTTCGAGAGCTACGAGCGTCGCGACGGGCCGCGCCTCGATGGGGGGCCCACGCGTTGGTGAGTGCTCCCGGCGGGAGTTTCCCCGGTCGGCCATGGCCGGCCGGATTTGAACCCGCGTCAGAGGCTCGAGAGGCCTCTATCCTTGACCACTAGACTACGGGAGCGCCACGGGCCCGTAGCGGGGGGCCTCTTTGAACCTTTCGTCGCGGACGGGCTCACCGCAGAGAGACCGGCTGGACCGGTGACGGGTCCGCGACAACGACCACTGCGGTTCCGTACGCGAGGATCTCGGTCATCACCTCGCCCATCTCGGAGGTGTCGAACGCTACTCCGACGACGGCGTTCGCGCCGAGGCTCTTGGCATGTTCCTGGAGGCGGACGAGCGCCTCGTGGCGGGCCTGTTCGAGGAGCTGCGTGTACTCCGTGATCTCCCCACCACCGATCGCCCGGAAGCCCGCCACGATATTGCGGCCGAGCCCGCGCGAGCGGACGATGAGCCCGTAGGTGAGACCGATCACCTTTGCGATACGGAACCCGGGTACGAACGGGGTGGTCACGATCGGAAAATCACTCGGAGGCGCCCAGACGCTCGGCTGAGACGGAAGCGGCGCGGAGGACATGGGCGGGAGAGGGCGGGTCGGCCCATAACCCCGACGGCCGGTGGCCCGAAGGACCTAAGTGTCGGTGGACGATTCTCCATTGTGACTCCTCCGGTCAAGGCGCGCAGCGGCCACATCCTGCTGGACCCGAAGCGATCGTTCCGCGACCTCGTTCGCGTCTACCCCGAGATCCACAAGCGGGTCGTCGAGATGAACCGCCCGTTCGTCAAGGAGTCCGACCCCCTACTCCCCGAAGTGCTGCTCGACGAGAACCTGCGGGACCTCAAGGGGAACCGTAAGCCGGTGGGCTACAACCGACAGGATGCGTTCGGCCTTCGTCTGATCTTCCCCATCGCCGACGAACGGCGCGTCGAGTTCTACTTCGCGAAGCCCGCTCGCTGTCAGGAGGTCGTGCAGATCACCGAGCAGGTCTCGGCGCTCCTGCGACGCCGGGGGATCAAGCACGCAGTCGAGTACGACCGGTTGCCGCTCGGTCCGCCACGGGGCCTCCCCGGCGTCCCACCGCCGGGCACCGGGATCGGATTCCTCTCTCCGAGCTGAGCCGTTACGGCTCGGTCGGCGGGCGGCGGAACGGCCAGAACGGGTTGGCCGCGGGGGCCGGACCCGTGGAGACTCCTTCGGTCGTGCCGACGCCCTCGTGCTGGAGCTTGCGGAGCGCCTCGCGGGCCTTCTCGAGCGCGGCAGCGTAGTCGGTCTCCCGTAGACGCAGGGACTCGGCGAGGAGCGCCCGCACCTCCGAGGTGTCGACCCGGAGCTCATGCGCTCGGGTGAGCGCCGCGTCGATCAGATAGTGCAGGTTCGTCAGTTCCCGGTGAAGCGACTTGCGCAGGTTCAGCTCCTCCTCGGTCTTGAGCAGAAGGCGGGCGGCGTCGAGCAGCTGTCCCGAGCGGTCGAGCGATTCGACCTGCAAGAGTCGCTCGCGGACCGGACCGACCCGGACGTGGAGACCCTCCTGGGCGAAGTTCACCTCGGTCTGGAGGTCGCGCCAGCGTCGGACGAACGGCTCTTTGACCGCGGGCTCGAGCGCGCTGGTCGCGCGGGCGAGGAGCGCTTCGGCCTCGTCGGGGCGACCGGCGTCGAGGGCGACGCGCGCTTCGCTGAACGTCTGCATCACCGGGGTCGTGTCGAGCGCAAGGCGCTCCCCGACCCAGAGACGGTCCTTGAACTCGGCCATCTCGCGCTCGACCTCCTCGCGCCGTCGGCGTCGGGCGAGGTCGAGCTCGGAGCGTACAAGGGCGAGGGCGGGGCCGAACTCGTGACGGCTCCGCATCTCGGCGAGCTGCCGACGGACATCGGCCCGCCGGTCGGTCTCGGCCTGCGGCTCCCCCGAGCTCTGCAGGAACTCCGCCTCGACCTCTCGCCATCGGCCGTCGATGACCGCGTCGATGATCCGGACGCTCGCCGTCTGACCGCGGGCGATCGCTTCCTTGACGCGCGCCCAGTCGCGGGCCCGCAGAGCTGTCTCCGCCTCGCCCACGATGGCCTCGACCGGGTCGAGCTCGGGCCCGAGACCTTCCCGCCGGGTCGATTCGACCTCGCGACGGAGCTCGCCGAGAGGCCCCGCGAACAGCCGCTCGATGGACCAACGGGCCTCCTCGGTCGCTTCCCGGGCGACCCGGGTCGCGTCTGGGTAGAGACCGGATTCGAGATGATGTCGGGCCTGGTCGAGCCGGGTGGTCACCGGGGTCGTGTCGGCCCCGACCTCGGTCGCTTCCTTCAGCTGGCGCTCGGCCGAGCCGATGGCGTCCTTGGCCCTCCGGTGCCCTTCGCGTGCGATCCCGAGGGCATCGGAAGCTAGGAGCGCGTGCTCGAGTACGGGAGGATACTCGCGGCTCTGGAAGGCGAGCTTCGCGGCCGAGAGCTCCTCGGAGGCGAGAGGGGAGATCACTCCATCCGAAGAGGCGCGCTTGAGCGATGCCTCAGCCGCCGCGATCGAGCCCTCGGCGATCCGACGCTGGAGGTCGGCCCGCTCGAGCTCACCCTCGCTCTGGCTCGCGAGTTGCAGCGCCTCGACCGGGCGGCCCTCGTCGAGCGACATCCGGGCGCGGTGGAGAAGGTTCTCCGCGAGCGACGTGTCGATGCCCTCTTTCCGAAGGCGGGTGACCGTCGCCTGGAATCCGGCGAGGGTCTTCGAGACATGCTGGTAGGTCGCCTGGATCAATTCGCGCTCGAGCGGCGCACCGAGCTCCACGACGCGGGCGAACTGCCGCTCCGCGAGCAGCCGGTCGACCCGTTCGACCTGTTCCCGCAGGGACGGTGTCGGCACATGGAGAAGCTCGGCCTCGGAGAGTGCCTCGCGGGCGCGTTTGGCGACCCGCTCGGCGTGCTCGACGAACCCGCGGGTGGAAACGAACTCCGCCCGGGCGGCGTCCAGCAACGCCGCTGCCCCGATCGGTACGGGGAGCGCGATGCGCCGCCGGGCCTCTCCGAGAGGAAGGAGGATCTTGTCGATCTCGACCCCGGCGGACCGGGCGATGTCGAGGTCCCGCTCGAGGCCTCGAAGGTTCTCCTCGAGCACCGGCCGTAGGATCGCGTTCACTTCCTCGTGCAGAAGTCGGGCGCCGGTGAGTGTCGCTTCGGGCGGGGCGGTCGCTTGCTCGGTTCGCAGCTGCTCCCAGCGCGCCTGGAACGGCTCCATCGGAGAGGAAAGTCGTCGGCCGTCCTCGATGAGATGCTGCACCTCCTCGAGCAGCCGGGTCGTGTCGCCGCGCGCCGCCTCTCCCGTCAGCTTCTGTTCAACGTCGTCGAGAGTGGTCCGGGCAAGGTCGAAGTCGAGCGCCTGGAACGCGAGGCGTGCGTTGCGCAGCGGCTCGTAGAAGGGCGTCGGGTCCACTCCCGCCTCTCGGAGGCGGCCGAGGGTCTCCTGGGCCCGTCCGATGCCGTCGAGGATCGCCTGGCCGGCCGCCCGCGCCCGCAAGGCGCTCTCCTCAAGCGCCGTCGCGACTCGGTAGGCATCGGAGAAGCGACCGGAGCGGGCCGCGGTCTGGGCGTCATCGAGCTGGCTGCGGAACTTCGCGAGGTCGAAGCCCATCGTCTCGAGCTCGACGAGCGACAGCTTGGCGTGGGAGACCGCCTCTTCGCTCCGAAGGAGCTGCTGCTGCTGAGCCCGGGTCCGGATCTCCTGTGACGCACGGGATGCCTTGACAAAATCCCCCATGTTGAAGATCTGTTGAACCTCGTCGATCTGACGCTGGATCTCGTCGCTGGGACCGCCCATTCCTTCGAGGACCTGCCGCTCCGCTTCGAGCATCTCGACGAGGGCGGATGCGTGGGCTGCGACGACCCCGCCGAACTCGCGCTCCGCCCGCCGGAGGCTCTCGATCGACCCGAGGAGGTCCTGCTTGACCCGGAGCGTGACATCCGCGTCGGCGAGCAGCCTTCGGACGGGGGCGACCAGCGCTTCGTCCGGAATGTCGGAAAGGCCTTGTTCCATCTCTTCGACCCGCCTCGCGACGAACGGTCCGGCGGCCCGGCGGAGCTCGGTCTCCGCTCGCGATATCCTCTCGGCCGCATCGGCGAGCTCGCCCTTGTCCAGCTGCACTTTCGCTTCGTTCAGGTCCCGGTCGGCGTCCGGGGAAAGGAACTGTCGCTCCCGGGCATACTCGCGCGCCCGGTCGAGACTCGTGAACCGCTGGCTGAAGAACTGGAGCGCTTCCCGCCCGAGGTGGACGACCGTATCTTTGAGGAGGTCGTGCGCGGCGCCGACGTCGACCCGTTCGAGAGCCGACCGGATCCGTACGAGCGCCGGGTCGAACGCCTCGGCTGAGAAACCGGCGGTACGGAACCGACCCGCCATCTCCTCGAGCGACTGGAACTCGTCCCGGGCGGTGTCGAGTTCCTCCGTGAGCCGGCTGACCTTGTCGAGTGCCTCCTGACTTGCCGCGAACGCCTCCGAGTAGATCTTCAACCGCAGCGCTTCACGCGCGCGGTTCATCGCGGCGAAGACCTCGCTCGGGTCCCGTCCGAGCCGGCGGGCATCGGCGATCCTCGGCCGAGCCTCGTCGAGCAGCCCCGCGACCACGGTGACGATCGGCTCCTCTGCCGCCCGACGAGCCTCGAGGAAGACCGGACCGATCTCGAGCGGGGGAAGGGATTTGATCCGGGCGAGCGCGTCTTCGACCGCCATCCGTGCGGTGGTCGGGTCGACGCCGTACTCCGCCGTCGAGGCCAGAGAGGTGCGCAGCGCGTCGAGTATCTGCGTGCATCGTTCCCGGAGCGATTCGCCGACCTCTTGGGAGGCGGCCTCGATCGCCGGTATCACCTCGGGCCAGCGGTCGGGACTTGCTTCTGCCCCCGCGGCCAAGGCCGACTCGAGGCGGGAGGTCGGTGCGCCAAACTCTTTCGCGACCGCCGCCAGTCGGGCTCCGTCATCACGAACACGTTGACGGCGTTCGGCCGACTCGGGTAGGCCCGAGCGCAGTAGCTTGTCAACACCCTCGAAGGCCTCGGCCAGACGGTCCTCCTTCGCCGGGAGCAACGCCTCTTCGAGGCGCTTCTCGAACTCCTGAAGACGAGCACCGGAAAGTCCGGCCCACTTCGCGACCCCGAGCGCCGAATCGCGGACCTCGTTCACGTGAGCCATTTCGCTCGCGTGGAGCGCCTCTTCGACCTTGGCGAGGCGGGCGACCGTCGTCGGCCACGGTTCCCCCTCCGGCGGGTGCGACAGCTCGTCGAGCTCGGAGGTCACTTCGGGAGGAGCCACGAGCCCAAGGCCGGAGAAGCGCCGCACCGACTCGGCGGTTCGGGCGCGGCGTTCCTGGATCGTGAGGGGGACGGTCTTCGACAGATAGTCGACCATCGCCTTCGACTGGCTCTCGACCCCGTTCCAGTCGGCACGGCGGGCGAGCTCCTTGAGCGCCTGCTGGCGCTCGGGGACCTCGGGCGGAGTGATCCCCAGCTGCTCGAGTCGCGTGACCTGGTCGTCGATATCCTTGAGGGTCGCTTCGGCGGCCTGGCGCTGCTTCTTCAGCGCCTCGGCCTTCTCCTGAAGGATCCGGGTGAGGCGGGACGACGATACCCCTCCGAGTCCTCCCGGACCTGTCGTGCGACCACCCCCCTAAACCGAGCCGACCGGAATCCCGCTTCCGTGGGTCCCGGGCATCGGTTTCATGCGCCGTCCCCCTTATTAATGAAGCGAGGAGGCGGCTCCTCTCTTCGGCGGCTCTGCGACGACGGCACTAGGTGCGCGTAATCCGACGCTTGCCCATCGCATCGAGGTACTGGACTTCGGATCCCGGGTTCACTTGGCCCTTGGTCTCGGCATCGAGAGGAAGGCTGAATGTCTCGTAGGTTTCGAGGTCCATCAGCTGGACCTCGGTGTCGGTCATCGAGAGCACCTGCGCCTGCCGCTTTCCGATGAGCGGAACCTGGACCTTGTGCTTGACCGGAAAGACGACACTCCGCTTTGACCCGTCGAAGAGGCCCACCGCGTCGATGCGCGCCTTCGCCTCCCCATGCTTCCCGGGCTTCGAGGTCTGAATGCTCAGGATGCGGCATGGCTCCTCGTCGATGAGCATGTACCGTCCCTCCTTGAGCTCGCGAACTTCCTGCTGGGTCCAGGCCATTCTCTCTCCTCGGATGGCGGGCAGATTTCGGACGGGATAAGAGTTACCCCGGACGACGGACTCCCGTGGCGAGCCCGATTCGAACGAGGATTTATTCGCGCGGGCCGTCATCGTTGTTCGACGGTTTTGGCGGACAGTATGGACCCCGAACGCCCCGAGCTGAATATCCACGCTCTCGAGACGGAGGTGCTCGCGCTCTGGAAGGCCCGTCGTCTCCCTCCGTCGGGGGGGGTGCTGGGTCCGCCCACCGGACCGACCGTCCGACAGTTCGAAGGGAGCTGGACACAGGGAGACTTCCCAGCCCTTGTGGCCCACCGGGCGGTCATGGCCGATGTCGATGCCCGCTACCTCGCTCTCGCGGGGCGACGGGTCTCGGGCACCCTCCGGCAGGGCCCGGCGGTCGGCGCCCCGGTTCCCTCGACGATCCCGGCACTCCTCACCGCCCTTGGGGTGTGGACCGGGGGAGATGGCCGGTCCCCATGGGACTCCCAGGACCGGACGGCGCAGGTCCAAACGATCGTCGGACGCCTCGCTTGGAAGGAGATTCTCGTCACCCGGGACGAGTCGTTCCGAGTGTGCCCGACCTGCGGGACGCTGAGGAGCCCGGAACGGATCGTCTACGATGAGGAAGAAGGCGACACCTATCTTGTCCGGTTCCCGGTGAAAGTGGACGAATCGACCGTCCACGCCCTGGTCTGGGTGGATGCTCCCTGGAAACTGCTCGGCACAAGCGCTCTCCTCGTCAATCCGAACCTGCCGTACGTCGTGGCAGGTTATCATCGACGAGAGGACCGCGAGATGATCCTCACGTCCGCGAGCTCGCTCGCCCGGTTGAGCTCCTGGATTCCCGAGTCGGTCCTGGATGTCGTCCAGCAACGACCAGGGCGTGAGTTCCAGGGCCTCGCGTACACGTACCCGTTGCGCCACGAATTCCCGATGGGCGGCGACCTTTCACCGCCGGCCGGCACTCTTCTCGGCGCCGTGGACGTCGGTGATAGCGGCACGGGTATCGTCCCGCTGGTCCCGGGTCATGGACCAACGGACGCCAGGATCGCCGACCGACTCGGGGTGACCGGGTGGCCGCTTCTCACTCCCAAGGGGAGGCTCGATTACACTCTCATGCACAAGTACGCCGGCCTCGACCTCGAGACCGCGAACGAGTTCGTCGTCCGTGACCTCTCCGAGGCCGGCGCGTTGCTTGCTCGATTGCGCGTCAAGCGAGGGGTGCCACACTGCTCGGTCTGCGGTACGCCGCTCCTGTGGGCCCCGGCCCGCGCCTGGTGCCTTGAGCCGTCGCGCCTGCCGGCGGAGCGGCGCGCCACCTTTTCCCGACTCCTCCCGAAGGAGGTCCTTCCCGGTCAGGCGGAGGTCGCCCCGTGGCCGATCAGCGAGGCGACTCCAACCGACGACCCGACGGCAGTGGGACTTCTGGAATGCGCCCGGTGCGACCGGCTCGAAGCTCCGGGTGGCACCAAGGAGTGCCCGTGCGGCGGCCAACGGACTCTCGTCCCTCGCAAGCTCCTTCCGTCGGTCGGCGGGGCGCTGGGGGCGTGGGCACGCTTCGACCCATTCCTCGAGGGGGACTCGGCCCATCTCTACGTCGCCCATCGTCGAAGGGTTCCGTCGCTCGTTCACCATCTCGCGGCGATGTCCGGAATCGAAGGACCGGTCGCGGACGTCAGCCTTACCGTCGTTCCGACGGTCGCGTCGGACGACGTGCCCGAGCTCGTCGCCCAGCATGGCGCGGACGCCGTTCGAGCCGCCGTCGTGCGGAGCGGACTCTCCGAATCCTCCGGCGGCCGGTTCACCGACCAATCACGGCGCGAGGCGGACCGGATCCGACGATGGTGGACCCTCTCGCGCGATGTTGTCTCGCAGTGCGACCCCTCTATGATCGCGGCGTTCGCGCGCCCGATCGGCGGGTTTCTCGGGGAGCTCGAGGTCGAGGACCGCGCGATCATCGCTCGGTGGGAGAGGACCCGCGTGCTCGCCCTGGCCCATTACGACCACGGTGCGCCGGGACTCGTTCACCGTCGAGTGTCGCGGTTCATCGATAACGACCTCATCGAGTACACCGACCTGATCCGACCGCGACTCGCGGTGGCCGGAACCCCCCCTACCAAGCGCGCCGCGCTTCGGACGCTAGTGCATCTGCTCCGCGGAATCTCGGAGGTGATGGCACCGATCGTGCCGTTCACCTCGGAGGCGGTCCATCGCTCGCTCGCACCGGAGCGTACGAGCCTCTTCGAGCAGCCGCTTACCGGTCTCGACCGGTCGCTCCTCAACGACGACCTCGTGGCCGCCTGGGACCGGTGGCGCTCGGTCCTTCGGAGCGTCGACCGGCTCCGTCGCTCCAGAGGGATCGCCCGCACTACCCTCCTTCCAGCGGTTGTGCTCGTCACGGCCGCGGATGACCTCGGTGACCGGCTCCGTGCCGAGAAGGACCTTCTCGAGCGCCTCGCTCGAGCCACGCGCGTCGAGGTCGGATCTCCCCGCGTGCAGTGGACGGGCCGACAGCGCGTGCTCCGCCCGATCGAGTCGGAGATCCAGAAGGTGTATCCCACGCAGGCTTCGCAGATCGTCCACATCCTCCAGCGCATGGGACCCCGTCGCGGAGCGACACCTACCGGAGAGGAGGAGCTCCGTGTGGTCGTCGACGGCTACCCGGTCCGGATCTTCCCGGCCATGGTCTCCTACGTAGAGACCCTCCCCAGCCGGGTCGTCCCAGTACCGTGGCCACTCGGTGAGATGTACATCGAGCTTCCCGCGTCGAGCGACGAGGGGCGGCCGGCCATGCCCCCCCTTTCCTCGGACGCCTACTGGCTGGTCCGGCGGATCGAACGCCGGCTCCGTGTCGCGGCACCGCTGGAGGGGGTGCCGCCACGCGTGGCCCTCGTCACGGTGAAGGACCCCCTCGCGTCCGAACTCCGCACCTCGGCCCCCGCAATCGCGCAGTACTTGGGACTGGGGGAGGTACGCGTCGTGGAGAAGGTCGAGGAGATCATCCCGGCCCACGCGATGACCGGACGCACCCGGACGGGAGACCGTTGGTGGGTCCACGTCCCGGGTCTCCCCGGGCCGCACCCACGAAGGAAGCAGCGGCGCTCGTTCACCCGGCTCAAGCGAGTTGCCTCTCCCGCACCCGAGGAAGCCGCGACCGAGGTGGACTACGCCGACGAGAAGGTGGTCGCTCGCGAGGAGGCGGTCCGCGCCCTGGGCCAAGAGCTTGACGAGATCGTCGGGATCCCTCTCCTCGGCCCGGCGAAGGTCGCCGGGGCGTGGGACCAGGGGCTGCAGTCGGTCGACGACTTGCGTCGCGCACCGTTCGAGACCGTCGCCGCTCTGCCCGGATTCGGTGGTCCGGTGGCAGAGATCGTGTTGTCCAAGGTCGGCGGCACGGTCCCCGCCCGGCCGCACAGACCGGTCTCCCGACGCCCCGTGGTTACGACGGCCCACCGCCCTGCGACGACCCCATCGATCGTGGCGCCTCCAAATGCGCCCGCTCTCCCCCCGCCCGCCCCCGCGCGTGGGGACGAACTCTCGAGCACTATCCTCACGACACCCAGCACGGTTCTCGGCGAAGCCCCGACTTCTACCCCGCCGCCGGTGCCCGAGCGACCCGGCCCCGAGCCGACACCCTCGTCCGTTCCCGCGGAGATCCCGGTGTCTCCGAGTCCCGACCTGACCGTCGCGGGCGGACCGACCGTGGAGGCGACGGGACCGGAACCGACATCCGCGCCGCCGACCAGCGTGACCGAGATTCCGCCGACGATCGAGCCGGTGGTCCTGCCCGTTGCGGAACCTGACTCCACTGTAACCGCGGAGATCGCCCCTCCTCCGCCGACCCCAGAGACGGGCGTCGTTGAGGAGGGCTCAGCGGATGAGAGCGCGGAATCGCCAGCGCCGATCGCCCCGACAGGTCCCACTGAGCGCGAGCCAACCGAGGCGGTGCCTCTGGAAGTCGAGCTGCCCCCGGCGAACGCGGGAGAGAGTCCCCCGGTGCTCGAGTCGAGCGCATCACCTCCCGAGGTGATCGCCCCAGCCGTGCCTGAGCCGGGAACACCGGCGGCGGTTTTGCCCACTGTACCGGCGCCTCTGGAAGCCGCGACGGCTCCACCGCAGACTCCCGAGCCCGGGCCGCCACCGGTGCCGGAGACTCGCGAACCCGAGCCGTTACCATTGCCCGAGACCCCCGAACCCGAGCCGTTACCATTGCCCGAGTCCCCCGAACTCGAGCCGTTACCGATGCCCGAGACCCCCGAACTCGAGCCGTTACCGATGCCGGAGCCGCAGAGGGAGGGGACCATCGCGCCACCAGCTCCTGTCGTCGTCTCGGACGCGCACGACTTGCAGCAAGGTCCGGCCAACCCGCCTCCGATCGAGCCCACGCCAGTAGCCGCTTCAATCGCCGAAGCAGAAACCCTGCCGTCGGCCGTGGGAGTGTCGCCGGCCCCTCCCACACCGGAAGAGCTCGAAGCGCGTGCATCGCCTCCGATGGAGGCGCTGACCGAGGAGCCGGACCTTTCATCGGCGCCGTCAGAAGGGGCAGGACCCCCGGAGCCCGAGGTAGAGAGTGCTGCGGTCCAAGAGACCGCACCCTCGGTCTCGGAACCGGAAGTATTGGCAGTACCGCCTGCGGTCGAGCCCGCGCCGAGCACACCTGCCGTGGCCGAGCCAGGTCCTTCTGAGGCAACTTCCCCGGGCCCCCCTCCACTCGGACCGGCGGAGCCGGGCCTGCCGTCTTCGACGCCCTCACCCACGGAGTCTTCCGTCGTTCCACCGCCCTCACCTCTCGCGGCGACTGTCGCCCCGTCGGTTCTGATGGCGCCTCCGCCGGTCACGCCCCCTGTTGAACCGACCCCGGTTCTCCCCCCGTCCACCGGTGTCGAGCTGGCCGCGGGAGAGTCGCTCGTGGGGGCCCTGGGCGCCTTCCTCGATGCGACGGCCGCCGGGCACCACGGGGTCTGCGTGGTCCGTGACTCACCCGAGCGGATCCGGGCACGGGTCGGGTCCCGACCGATCGAGGTCTACTGGCTATCGAACATCGGCAGGGGACCGTCCCTTCGGCCCGCGGACCTGGAGGGTCTCTGGTCGCTGCTCTTCCGGAAACTGGTCGATGACCATGCGACGGCGTTCTTCTTCGAAGGGGTCGAGTACCTGGTCCGGATCCACGGCGTCGACGCGGTGCTCACCGGCCTCGTTGAGTTCGACCGGATGGCGCGCGAGCACGACGCGCGCGTGTGGATCTACCTCACCCCGGCCCTGATGAAACCGTCCGACATCGACCGGTTCCGCTCGACCTTCGGCCCGAGCACGCCGTCCGGTTGACGGGCCCGCGACCTCTCAGAAGTCCGGATTTAGCCGACCGCGGGTTCTTATAGCTCACCCCTGTCTTCGGGTCATGCATTCGCCTCGGACCCGCAGGGTCGAGCCAGCCCTCGCTTTCGCCGCACTTGCCATTGTCGCTCTGCTCCTCAACATCCCGGCGCCGGCGCATGCCTCCTCGCCCGTCGCCGCCGTATCGACCCAGCCGGGGGTTTCGTCTTCCGGTTACTCGGTCACGTGGAACGGCGTGGACGTCGCCACGGCGGGTTCGGCGTCCTCCGCCTTCTCGGTCGACCTCAGTCAGACCGCCAGTCTCTGGTACAACTGGTCGACGGGAGTGGCGAATCCGGTCGATATCAGCGACGCCCGCCTACAGATGTTCTACCTCGGTTTCGCTGTATCCACGCGCGACCAGGTGCTGACGAATCCGACCGCGCAGCCTTCGGGAAGCATCTCGCTCAGCTGGACCCCGGTTTCAGTCGCGTACCTACTGGAGGGAGTGTATCGGCTGACCGCGAGCTTCCTCGCGCCGAACGGCACCACGATGTGGAGCGAGAACTTCTACATCCGAGGGACCGCCCCCCTCGGCGTCGCGGCGGTACTCCCGATCGTCCTCCTGGTCATCATCGTGTACGAGGTCTACGGGCTCGCACGCTCGGGCCGCTACGCCGCGCTCGGCCGGAAGGTTGGGGAGTCTCCCCCGGCGACGCCGCCCTCCACCTCTACCGCTCCGCCACCCTCTACGAGCGAAGCGGCCGAGCCGTCCGCCCCTCCAACCGACTCCGCCGGCGGCCCGGCTCCTCCGACAGGAGGTGGCTCATGAGCGCCGGGTCTCACGGTGCCGGCTGCGGAGTAGTGCTTGGTATCGTCCTGGTCATCTTCCTTCAGCAGGTGGGCTACCTCGACCTGAGCGACCTGGCCCCGACCGTGGAGTACCTGGTCATCGGGGCGGTCGCCGGCGGGGTCCTCGGCGCGCTGATCGGCTGGGCCCTCGGTCGGAGCTACCTCGCGCGGCACGCCGCGGACGAGGCCTCTCGCCAGTAGCCCTCCACGAAGGAAGCGAACTTCGACGCGACGGAGACCATCCCTTAGGGGAGGCGGTCTCCGGCGAGCACCCACCGTTCGAAGGCGTCGAACGTGTGGTCGCGGCCGAGGAAGCGGCGGACCAGCTCGGCGGCAGGCCAGCTCCCTCCCGGAGCGAGAACCTCGTCGACGTACCTTCGCGCTACCTGCGGGTCGGTCAACGAACCCCGCGCCTCGAACGGCGTGAGGAGGTCCCGCGCGATCACCGCCGACCAGAGGTAGGTGTAGTAGACCGCCGAGTACCCGGTCAAATGGCCGAAGCTCGCCGCGGGATGGTACTCGGGATTGAACTCCGCACCGGTCCGTCGCAACGACACTTCGCAGAAGAGGCGTGAGGCATCGAGGCCCATGGGGTCGCGACGGTGCAGTTCGAAGGAGAAGGTGGCGAGCGAATCCTGTCGGAGGGCCCAGGACGACCGTCCGTAGGACTCCGACTCCTTGAGGCGGGATAGAACCTCCGCGGGGATCACCTCGCCCGTGTCCGGGTTCCGTGCAAATCGCGCCAGGGTCGCCGGGTCCCGCGCCCACTCCTCGAACAGCTGGGAGGGCGCCTCGATGAAGTCCCACTCGACCGCCCCTTGGGTCGTGTAGAGCCAGCGGCCGTGTCCGGCGACGAGGTTGTGGATCAAGTGACCGAACTCGTGGAAGAAGGTGATCACATCCCGGTACTCCATCCGGGCGTCCTCGGACGGCGTGCGCGGGTCGAGGATGTTGCAGATCAGGGCACCCTGCGGCAGTCCGCCCCCCGATACCCCAGTGCGAACGTCGAACTGTGCCGCGTGGGTGAACTTCCCGTCGCGGGGCGCGAGGTCGAGATAGCAGCGTCCGAGCGGCTTACCATCCCGTACGACATCGTACGTTTCGACGCTCGCGTGCCAGACCTCGGCGTCCCGGTCGAGTCGAAACTCGATCCCGAACAGCTCCCGACACAGGGAGAACAGCCCGTCCCGGACCTGCACGTACGGCAGGTACGCTCGCAGTGAACGAAGGTCCACGCCCCAACGTTCCTGCCGGACTTTCGTGTCATAGTAGCCGGTCGGGGTCCAGAACCGGGCGTCCCAGTCCTCGAGCCGCGCCGCGTCGGGTATGTCCCGGCGCTTGCGCGCCAGCAACCCATCGGTGTATGCCCGCGCCGGTCCCTCGAGAATGTTGGCGATGCGGTCGAGGAAGGCGGTCACGACCGCTGGATCCCCGGTCATCTTGTCCTCGACCGCGTACGTCGCATAGTCCGGGTAGTCGAGAAGACGGACCAGCTCCTGCCGCCGTTCCAGGATCTTGGCCAGTACCCCGACGTTTTCAGGGTACGCGACGTTGAGCAGTTCTCGGAGCATTCGTCGGCGAAGCTCCGGGTCGTCGGCGTAGCTCATCACCGGAAAGCAATCCGGGTACTTCGTCGAGATGCGGACCTTGCCGTCCGGCCCCGGCGTGTGTGTGACCAGGTAGTCCTCGGGAAGCCCGGTAAGTCCCTGCGGACCGTCCACGTCCACGTACCGCGCCGCTGACGAGATCGTACCGTTGAACTCGTTCGCGAGACGGTCGAGCTCGTTCTGGACAGAGAGGATCCGCGCTCGCAGCGCGGCCGGCTTCTCGACCCCTGCCCGACGCATCTCGCGCAACAACTTCTCCACCCCGAGCCGGGTCGGCGGGTCCTGTTCCGAAAGGTCGAGAGAGCGGAGCCGTCCGTAGACGTCCGGGCGACCACGAAACTCGTTGAAGAACTGGTCGGACGCTTCGGAAAGCGCCCGTCCGGCCTCCCGCCCTTCGGCGACCGGGTGGACCTGGAAGATCAACGACCCATGAAGGCCCACGTCGCGCGCGGCGACCAGGATCCTGTTGAGCGGTTCCAGAAACGACTCGACCGAATCCGGACCGGCCCGGGCGAGAAGGTCGTCGAGACGCCGCCGCGCCTCCGTGATCGACTCTTGGCCCCGTCGACGCAGTTCCTCCGCGCCAAGGGCGAAGGTCAGCGTTCCTAGCGACGCCGCTCGTCGGCGCGGAACATCCGCCATAGGGGTCCATCCAGAAGTGGTCGGACTCTTTACGTCAGCGGCGGTCAGGTCGAGAAGGTCGGTCCAAAGGAGCCGGGGTGGCAAGCAGGCTCGAACCGGCGGGTCTCGGGCCGACCGGTCGACGGTGCGGTTCAGATGTCCTGGTGAATGGCCGTGCGAGCGTGAGCGATAGCGCCCTGGAGCTTGGCCCACGACGCCTCCGCGCTCTCTCCCGGAGGGGGGACCACGCCCGCGTTCTCGGCCAGACGGCGCTCCACGAACTCCCGGGCGGCACGGCAGACCGGGCAGATCTGACACTCGTCTCCGATCGGACTGCGCGCCAACCGAAGGAGGTCGTCGGTGTCTCCCTCGTTAGCGAAGACCGCAACCTCGTGCAACTCGCACCGGTCCGAATCGTCCATCATTTCGGTATTCCTCTACCGGGACAAAAAGTGAACGTGGGGTCCCCCGCCGGAGACCCCTGGGTCGAATGGGGCGCTAGGTGGCCCGGAAGGACCACTTACACGAGGAGCATCGCCCCCGACGCGACGAGTAAGCCCACCACGGCGACCAACCCGACGCAAGGGAAGACCCACTGTTCGGAATCGGACGGGCGGGTGCCCGTCGGTGAGCCCGAAGGCCGGCGCGCCTCGTCCGCGAGCTGGACCAAGAACGAGGAGAAAAGGAACAGGACGGGCACGAGCAGGCCCATCGGCACTAGGAACAACGACCCGACGAGGCCGGCCGCAGCGAGCCGTGCGGACGTGACCGCTAATCGCCCCGGTCCGGAAGCGGCGACCGGTTGCGCGTCGACCGACGACTTCGCCGAAGCGTCCGCATTCACTTCAGACCCCTCCGGCCGGGAGGACCCGGAGGCTTGGGCCAGGCGACGGGAACGGAGGTGGAAGAACGCCACGACGAGCGCGTTCACCACCACAACGGGGCCGAGCCGCCACGCCACGGCCCCGGCGGAGGCGGGAACGCCGGGCTCCAGGTCGCCCCAGGCCGTCAGGAGGACAAAACCGCCCACGAGCGTGTTCCCGAGGAACAGGATCACCGGGCGGTCGCGCGGACGCAGAGAAGGCGAACGGTCCAAGAACGGAAGAACGAGGAGGAGAACCACGAGGACGGCGATGAACACCATCACCGCCTCGGGGGTCACTCCCTCGAAGTCGACCAGTTTGAACACCCAAAGGAAGAACCATGCGGGAGTGGAGACCGCTCCGGCCCCGCCGGTCCCACCGGCATACGTCGGGAGCGACCAAAGCCACAGTGTCGCGACGGCGAGTAGCGTTCCGATGTAGAGAAGGCCCCACTTGACCGCCCCCACGAGCATCCGTGGGAAGAGCACCGAACGCTTGTGGAGGAAGACGAGCAGCAGGATCGCCGCCGGGAGGAGCACGACGTGCAGGGCGAACATCCGCGAGAGAAGTCCCTGCGCCGTCCCGTCCCCGAGGATCAGGTCGGCGAGCGAGGGTCCGACGCCCGGGAGCGCCTGGACCAGTGTGATGCTGACCTGCGTCGCATTGTACGAGAGCTGGGTGTAGGCCAGAAGGTATCCGGTGAACCCCATCGCAAGCGTGAGGAGCAGCAGCAACGTTCCCGCCACCCAACTGAACTTGCGGCCGGGAAGCTTGTAGGAGCCGACGTAGAACCCGCGAAACAGATGGACGAGTAGTAGCGCAATCACTACGTACGCTCCGTAAAGGTGGGAGGTCAGCAGGACGGCGCCCATCGGCACCGAGTGGACGATGTAGTACGTGCTGCACCATGCCGCCGGCGATGCCGAGCTCGTTCCGAGCGCCTGCCCGCACGCGGTCAGCGTCGGATAGACGCTCGGTTGATAGTAGAGGAGGAGGAGGCCTCCGCTCACTACTTGGTAGGCGAACGCCACGAGGACGAGGGTCCCGGTGGCCAGTGAAGGTCGGAACCCCACCTTGGTCTGGGGAGCGGAGTCCTCGGAGATCAGGCCGACCTGCCATCGGGCCCACGCCCATAGCCGGTCCAACGCTCGGTTGAACCCGTCCTCGAGCATCTCGCTGACTCCCTAGGGGAAATTGCAGAGGACGACCGGGGACTGCCGTTGCAAGCGGGACAACGACCCCACTCCGACTCCGCCTTGCAGGGTGTTCGAATGGCCCATGACCGTTGGGCCGGTCACACCGACGGCCCAGAGCGTGTCGTCGGCGCGGTTCCATTGGAGCGTGACCTGAGGGAGCGGCCGCGTTGCCGGACCGGACAGATTGACCGCGCCGGCCGTCGGGTCGTAGGTCGAGCCGTGGCAGCTGCAGTGAATGTAGAATGCGAGGGGTCCGAATCTCTTGGCGCACGTTCCGGCAGGATAGAACGCGAGGCTCGGCGCGGCGCAACCCAGATGCTGACAGATGGCGCTGAACGCGACGATCGAGCCGCTCGGCCCGACGCCGCCCGGTACCCCGGACGCCCCCCCAGTCCCCCCGGCGCCGGCCAGGTTGATGAGGAGATTCGGTTCGTTCGAGAGTGGGTAGTCGAACGCCAGGACGTCGGTCGTACCGACGTTGTACTCCTGGAGGACTCTTGCTGCCGTCAGCGCCGAACCGTCAAGGTCCTGCAGCTGAACCTCAGGGAACCTGCTCAGGCCGACGGTAGGCGGCTTCGCGGCGAATTCGAACGCACTGCCCAAACCGCCGCCCACCGCGCCGAGCACGCCCGCGACGGCGAGCAGCTTCAGGACGTTCCGTCGGGTTTCGTCGACTTGCTCCTGCGACGGACGGTCGGCCGCCGCGGACCGACCGAGGCCTGCGGGAGCGGGTCCCCGGTACAAGCGACCGATCGCCCTTTCCGACCGGGGAGAGGGGGACCAATGCTTTCTCCCGTTCGCGAAACCTCCCACGCTCACTTCTTCCTCCTTGGGTCGGGGGAAGCCGAGGTCGGGGTTGGAGAGCCCTTTCCGGCAACGAGTGGCCCGGGTCGAACCGTCCCGGTCGGGGTCTGTCGGTAGGCGAACCACGCGACCGCAACGCCCACCAGAATGACACCCACTTCGACTACAGTGAGCAGATCGTCGGCGGAGAGGGTCATCGAAGACGTACCACCTCCCCGGGGGCGCTGGACGTGGTGACCCACCAGGTCTCGGTTCCCAAACCCGCGCCGAAGCCACGGGTCTCGACCGCCCAGAACGCCACGGGCTGGACCTGGGTAAGGATGCCGACGTGCGACGGCAGGATCACGGGGGCCGGGTCCCCCCGGTCCGTGATCCCGGACCCGAAGAGTGCTTCACGTATCGAGGAGGACGAGGCCGTGGGCGTCGCGCTCTCGATCCCGGCAGATGCGGTCACTTCCCTCATGAGCTCGCCCTTGAACTGCAGCAGCCGCCCGTACCAGCGACCCATCTGGCGGACCAACGGCTGGCCTTGGGGCCCGAGGAATAGGAACGCCGCGACCACCGCGATGATCACCCAGTCCACGTCGGAGAACAGTGCCACTCCCTCACCCCGCTCCCACCGCTCCTCGCGGCCCCTCCCGCACTCCTTCCTTCCTCGACTCCCACCGCCCCGCAAAATACGCCCC
>DATJVA010000017.1:0-20193 GCA_035502015.1 Thermoplasmata archaeon
CAGGGGACGTTGCTCACGAGCTGAGAGCCGCCCACGCTGGTGAGCAGGATCGCTCCGAGAGCCGGGCCCGGCTGACCGGGACCCGGGACCGGCACGAACGACTCGATCGCCGAGAGAACACCACCCTGTACGGCGCCCGCCACCACGACGAACAGCGCGGCGAACAGCACCAGGATCGACCATTCCACCCGGTTGAACATGGCGGAGCGACCCGGGCTCACGAGCAACGTCGCCACCGCGCCTCCGAGCGCGATCGCGTAGAGCGGAACGGCCGGTCCGCTCGTCACCGCGGACGTGATGTCGACCGAGACCACCGCGAGCATCGTCACCGGAAACAGGAGTACGACGGGGAATTGGCGTAGGAGGGGAAGGACCTCACCGCCGGGGAAGAACGGCACCGGGGACACGGCCGGGGCGTGGTTCTGCTCGGCCTGCTGGGCCAGGCGGCGACCGTACACGCGTCGGAGGTAGTAGCCCCCGAGCACGATGTTGACCGCGGTCGGGAGGGCGAGGTAGCGCAGGAACGTCGCCACGGGAGAACCGATACCGCTTCCGAGCGAGACGAGCAGGTTCTGGGGGTTCCCGAACGGGGTCAGCATGCTGCCCACGGTGACCGAGAAGGCGAGGGTGAGGAGGAGCGGCTCGGCCGACACGTGCATGCGTCGGGCCACCGAGAAGAGCAACGGGACGCCGACCAGCACGAGCGCGTCGTTCAGGATGAACGCCGAAAGGACGGCGAAGGCGACGAACAGGACGAACGGCACGTCGGCCGGTCCCTTCGCCCGGCCGAGGATCCACCGCGCGAGGTGGTCGAGCGCTCCGGCCTGCTCGAGGCCCGCCGCGAAGAGAAACAGCGCGAACAGAAAAATGAGGATCGGAAGGTTCGAGGAGATCGCGGCCGACGCGCCCGCGAGGGGTAGGGCTCCTGCGGCGACCATCGCAAAGGCGCCCGCGAGGAACATCACCCAGACCGGGGGGCCCCGCTGCAGGAGTTGACGCGCGATCACCGCTCCAACGGTGACGCCCAGGATCGCTGCGGCGGCTGCGTTCACCGAACTCCGTACCTCCTCGTTGAGGGGGCGGCAGTCGAGGCATCCCCAAAAAGCGTCGCGGCCCGCGTGAGAGGGTCGCACGCCCGGACCTGGCGTTCGCGTCCTATCCCCAACTGAAATAGTCGCCCGTTCTCGACCCCCGAACTTCGGCGGGCGGTCGACGCTCGGGTAGGGTCTCCATGGAATCTTCCGTAACGGCGAACGGCACGAGCCCCTCACTCCCCTCGTCACCGACGCCGAAGACCCTCGAGACCTACGACCGGCACTACACGAACCGCGTGATGGTCCTGCTCGCGGGCGTCGTGGTGGTCGTCCTCTACATCGAGGGGATGCTGACCCCTTCTCTCCCGACCATCCAGTCCGACTTCAACGTCGATACCGCCCAGGTGAGCCTGATCCTCTCGGCGTACGCCGCGTCGGGGGTCGCTCTCTCCCCGGTGGTCGGCAAGCTCGCCGACATCTACGGAAAGCGGAAGGTCCTCTCGATCGTGATGCTCGGCTACGCGGCCGCGGTGTCGGTGACCGGGTTCTCTCCGAACTTCACGTTCATGGTCGCGGCCCGGACGGTCCAGGGGATCGGCCTCACGATCATGCCGGTCGGCATGTCGCTCGTCCGGGAGGAGTTCCCCCGGGAGCTGATCCCGCGAGCGCAGGGGCTCCTCAGCGCGATGTTCGGGGTCGGCTTCGTGATCAGCCTCCCGCTCGGGTCGTTCGTCTCCCAGACCTACGGCTGGCGGGCCACCTACCACAGCGCGATCCCGTTCGTGGTCCTCCTCGCGATCCTCGTGATCCTGTTGATCCGAGAGTCCCCCTACCGACGTCCGAACGTCAAAGTGGACTACGTCGGGGCGGCGATGCTCGGCGGCGCGCTCGCCGGGATCGTCACCGCGCTGTCGCAGGGGCAGGCGTGGGGATGGACCGACCCTCGCACGCTCGGCTTCCTCGCGGCCGGCATCGCGCTGTTCGTCCCGTTCGGACTCTACGAAGGCTGGTGGAAGCGCCAGAGCCGGGAACCGATCGTCGACGGGAAGCTGCTCCGGGAGCGCAACGTGCTGGTCACCAACACGGTCCTCACCGTCGTCGGTATCGGGATGACCCTCGCCCTGTTCGCGCTGATCTACCAGTTCGAGTACCCTCCCGTTTCGGGTGGGTACAACGGCTCGTTCCCGACGTTCGACATCCTAAGCGCCGGGCTCCAGATCGTTCCGCTCGCGGTCGCGATGATCGTCGTCGCGATCGTCACGAGCGTCGTCGTGACCCGGACCGGTGTCAAACCGCTCGCCCTCGCGGGCTCGGGGCTCACCGCGCTCGGCTTCTACCTGATCTCCACCGCCGCGACGCTGACCCAAGCCCTCGTCTACGAGTTCGTGGTCGGGGCGGGTCTCGCGCTCCTCAACGCGTCGGTGATCAATCTGCTGATCCTGACCGTGGACCCCCGCGACATGGGGCAGGCGACCGCCATGAACAACGTGTTCCGTAACATCGGCGGGAGCATCGGCTCGCCGATCGCGGGTTCGCTGCTCGCGACCTACGTCACGGTGTTCGTCCACGGACCGCTATCGCTGTCCGTCCCGGCCCACCTCGCCTTCCAGTGGGCGTACTGGATCGCGGCGGCCGTCACGTTGATCGGCGGCCTGACCGTGCTCTGGGGCCAGGAGGTCCTCGGGCCGGCCCGGCACTCGAAGTTCGCCCATCTGCCCGTGCTGCTCCACCGCAAGGCGTCGGCCTCGGCCCCCGCTCCGGTGCCGCCGTCGCCGACCGAGGCGGCGTCGGCCCGGGTCGAAGCGCACCCTCTCCCGTGACCCGGTACCGACCGGACCGAGGCGGCGTTCACTCCGAGGTCCGAACTGCTTCGGCCGGAGGAAGGCGGGCCGCCCGCAGTGACGGGAGCGCGATCGCGACGAGCACGAGGATGTAGGCGATCACCCCGACCTCGATCACCGTGAGCCACGGCGCGACGAAGTGCTGCACCCCGTCGCTCACCGCCTCCGGGCTCACCGAGAGGTTGTAGATGATCAGCAGCCCGAGCCCGGCGCCGATCACGACCCCGAGGACGGTGACGAGCGAGTACTCGAGGAAGAGGGCGCGGAGCACCATTCCCTGCGTGAACCCCGTCGCCCGCAGCATCCCGATCTGGCGCCGGCGCTCGACGACCGCTCGGAGGGCGAAGATCCCCATCGCGGCGATCCCGACGGCGAGACCGAGGCCGACGAAGATCTCGAGGAGTCCGATGAACCCCTCGGTCGTCGAGATCGACTGCGCCATCAGACTCGGAAGGTCGTAGAGAACGAGGCCGGTCGAGAAGAACGCCCGCTTCATGTCCTGCGAGGCGAGGCTCGACGAGGCTCCCGGAGCGAGCGTCAGGAAGTAGGCGCTCTCGCTCGTGTAGCCGAGCGACGTGGCGGTGCCCGGATTGAGCCAGACCCCCGTGATGATCGACTCGGTCAGGATCCCCACGACCGTCACGGTGGTCGACCGGGCCCCGTTCGGCGTCGACAGGTGGATCGGGTCGCCGACGTGGACCGTCGGATGGGCCGAGCTCGTCGTAGTGAACGGATTCGCCACGGGCGAATAGCTCTCGTCGACGATCGCGGCGGAGGCGTTGGTCGCGACATCCTCGAACGTCGCCGCGGCGCTCATCCCGTTGAGCGTCGACTGGAAGGTGAACCCGTTGGTCGCGTAGAAGCTCGCCGGACCGCTCGCGTTGGTAGGGGCGGAGTAGAGCCCGTCCCGGTACGGCTTCCCGGTCCAGCCCGAGACGTTGAGGTCGACGATCCCGGTGACGAGGGGGACGGCGTTCGAGAACTGCGGCGCGAGGGTCGCGTTCGCCTGGATCTGGTTCCAGAGGTTCGGCATCGCCACCTGGGACCCTCCGAAGAAGGTGTAGCCACCGGTTTCGGTGGCGATCGAGTCGTTGAGACTCCCCTGGAGGGTCGAGCCGGCGCCGGCCGTGGCGACCATCGTGAACACCACCAGCGCGAAGATCGTGAGGCTCACCGCGGTGCGGCCGGGCTGGCGGGTCGGGTAGTCGGTCCCGATCCGGATGACGGGGCTCGACTGCGCGCGCGTCCCGAGGAGCCGACGCAGGAGCGCGACGAGAGCGTCCGCGTTGAGGAGGAGCGCCATCAGCACCCCGCCGACCAGGATGATGCCCTCCACGAACAGGTTGAAGATGCTGCTCGAGTGCGACGACCCGAACAGGTAGGCGTGGAGCGGCTCGAAGCCGGCCCAGACGACGAGGGCGATCCCCACGGAGGTGAACACCACGCGATTCTTGAGGAAACGGGCCGCGACCAGTCCCGCTCCGAGAATGACGAACGCGCCGGTGATGATCGGGTAGGAAAGCTGCCCCGTCCCGCGATAGGAGCCGAAGAACCCGAGCAGCCCCAACACCACCATCGCCCCTCCCAGGTACGCGAGGAAGGTGTACGTCCGAACCGGCGCCTTCGGTTCGGGAATGTCCCGGATCGCGCGAACGATGTTGAGCTGGCTCGCGCGCCGGCAGGCGACAACGACGGTGACGAGGGTCAGGATGAACCCGACCACGTAGGCGATGACCAGGCTCTGCCCGGTGACGGTGAACGATTGGACGATCGCGCTCTGGGGGATCCCCTCCGACCGCAGGATCGACCCGGCGAGGATGACGAGGAAGTAGCCGACCCCGACGCCGACCACCGTGCCGGCGAGCGCGCTCCCGGCCGCGTAGGCGACCCCCTCGAAGTAGTAGGTGTACACGAGCTCCCGTCGACGCATTCCGATCGCGCGGAGCATCCCCATCTCGCCCTTGCGTTCCTCGGCGAGCATCACGAAGATGCCGACGATCAGCATCGCTCCGGCGAGGATCGAGAAGAGCCCCAGGACGAGGAACAGCGTTAGCAGGCTCTCCCCGCTCGTCGCCGCGCTGCTGAGACCGGTCGCGAGCGGGGTCTTGACCGTGAGGCCGTTCGCCGAGAGGACTCCTTCGAGCGTCGTGTTGAGGTAGGCGCTCACCGTGGAGGAGATCGAAGCGCCGGCCGTCTGCGACCCGGTGTTCGTGATCGCGATATAGTTGATCATCCCGGGCGCCTTCTCGATCGCCTGGGCCGTCGCGAGCGTGACGAACACGTTGCCCGGCGTGAGACCACCGGTGATGAACGCCCCCCGGATGTTCTCCTGGACGACCGCCTGAACCGTCAGCTGGACGGCCGAGAGCCCGTAGACGACGACCGTGTCCCCGGCGCTCGCGTTGAGAGTGCCCGCGGTCTGGTCATCGAGCAACACCTCCCCCGGCAGCGGCCCGGCGATCGAGCTTCCATTGTCGGCGACGAACGTCCCCAGCGCAGCACTCTGGTTGCCGTTCACCCCGATGAGGTTGAGCGCCGTTTCGGGCGTACCGGTCGAACGATCGTAGACCGCCGCTCCGTCGATGATCTCGGGAGTGACCCCGGCGATCGAACTGTACCCGGCGACGGCGCTCGAAACCTGGGAGTAGACCGAGTACGGGTAGTAGGCGAGACCGCCGGACTCGGACGTACCGGTGATCGACTCGTCGACGTATCCCGCGCCGATGTAGGTGTAGTGGTAGACGAGCTGCTGGACCGTGTCCCCGACGATCAGGCTTCCCGACACGATCGTCGTCCCGACGAGCAGGCCCGCGATCAGTAGCACGGTGCGGCCCCGGCCGCGTCGGACGTTGCGCATCGCGATCCGGAACGCCAAGCGGTGACGCGCGGCGAGATAGATGGTCACGAGTCCGATCACGAACAGGATGAGGAGGAGGCCCGCGACCAGGGAGCTGACCGGCATGGGGACCCTCGCTCACCCGAGGAACAGCCCGTCGCGCATTCTCAGCGTCCGGTCGCACGCCGAAGCCACCTCGGCGTCATGCGTGACGACGACCATCGTCTGTTGATACCGGTGGTTGAGGTCGCGCAGCAGGTCCGTCACTTCCTTCGACCCCTCCGCGTCCAGGTTCCCCGTCGGCTCGTCGGCCCACACGATCGCCGGGTGGGCGACCAGGGCCCGCGCGAGCGACACCCGCTGCTGCTGCCCTCCCGAGAGCTCGGACGGTCGGTGGCCGACGCGGTCGCCGAGGCCCATCTGGGTGAGGAGCGTTCGCGCCTCGGCGCGCGCCTCCCGAGCGGGCCGGCCGGCGATCAGGAGCGGCATCTCGACGTTCTCCTCGGCGGTGAGGATCGGAAGGAGGTTGTACGACTGGAAGACGAACCCCGTGCGTCGGGCGCGGTACTCGCTCTTCTTCGCGTCCGGCATCTTGTGGATGTCCGTCCCCTCCACCGTGACCATGCCACGCGAGATGTCGTCGAGACCGCTGAAGCAGTTCAGGAACGTCGTCTTGCCGCACCCCGAGGGACCCATCACGGCAAGGATCTCGCCGCGCTGGATCTCGACATTGAGCCCGCGCAGCGCCGTGACCGCTGTCTCGCCCTGCCCATAGACCTTCCAGACGTCTCTCCCGACGACCACTGGTTCCGGCATCTCGAGCCTCCGTCGCGGACGACCGACCCCCTCAGGAACCGCGCTTGGCTAAAAGTCGACGCTTTCCAGCTTTCCGTGTCGCCCCTGCTCGTACGGGGCCGGGCGAGAACTCGCCGAGACGAAGGGGAGTGCGACCGGTGGTTCACTCCCGTCGTGTCTTCGTGAACGTCTGGAAGTTCGTGGTGCCGAGGATCGTACCGCACCACGCGCAGTAGACGATAGTGACCCCCCTCATCGAAAGCTGGCCACCCGTGTTCTCCCAGAGGAGGTCCCGCTTCGGGTCGATCGTCTGGCGGCAGTGCGGACAGATCGGGAGGGTCGCGTTGGGCGTCGCCACCGAAGAAGGACGTCCGCTCATACGTCGTATCCAGCTACGTAGTACTACAGTATGTTTACGCAAACGCGTGGAGAACTCATCCACGGCGACACGTGGCCTCGGCCGTTAGCGTGATTTGAACCCGGACCATCCCGTTTCGATGCCGACCCGCAAGCGGATCCCTCCGCGACCACGACGTCTCACGGTCGTGCTTGCGCCGTGGTGCCCGCACTGCGTACCGCTCTCGGTCCGCTACGGGCGACGCCTCGCCCGAACGCTTCACGTGCCACTGCGGACCCTCGACATCGACCGGCGCGCCCAGGAGCGGCTCGCCGACCGGCTGGTGCGACAACATGGAGACCCGGGGCCGGACTACCTCATCCCGCAGGTCTTCCTCGAGTGGTCCGACGGCCGGACCGACCACCTCTTGACGGGGTTCTCCGAACGCGTGCCCCGCACGGCCCGGGCGTGGCGTGACCTGTTCGCGAGCGACTGGATGCGGTCCGTCCAGCGCGGGGACCGTCCGTGACACGCCGAGGCGCCGTCCCCCGGCCGCTTCGAACGGCGCTCGCTTCTCCCGGCGGTTCGTGCTACCGACACTGTGACCGACCGATCCGCGCCCGAGCGGTCCCGAGCCTGCTTCCCGGGCTCCTCTACGTGCGGGCCTGTCCCTTGGGCGTGGTCTCGGTCACGTCCTATGCCGAGTGGACCCGACGGAACCCGATCGCGTCGGTTCGTCGCCTTCTTCGACAATGGAGTGAGCCCCCCTCCCTCGTACGCGACCGGGACCTTCGGCTCGCGACGCGCCACGGACCCGAACTCGGCCACAGCGCCGAGCGATTCCTCTCCCGGCAACGACCCCGCAGGGGTGTTCGCGTCGTCTACTGGAGGGTCTACCCGTTCCGGGACCGGAAGGGGGCCGAGCGACGACTGTTCGTCTGTTTCCGGCGGAGGCACCCGCACCCGGTCTTCTTCGCGGCTTCCCCGACAGAAGTTCCCGCGCCGTGCCCCGCGTGCGCCCGGTCCCTACGCGGTCGGCGGAACTAGGCGGGTCGGGCCGACGGCGGTCAGGACACCGGGTCGCTGCGTCGGCGGATCGCTTCCTCGCGGGCGCGGTAGTAGGCCCACGCGAACAGGAGCGACGGAACGATGTTGAGCAGACCGAGCAGGGTCGAGGTCGTCTGCAGGGAGTTGAGCGGCCCCGGGTTGAACTGAGTCCCCGATGTCGACTGGCTGATCGCGTTTGCGATCTGCGGGTAGAGGATGGCGAGGACGAGGATCGATACGGCCACAGAGAGCGCGAACCCGGTCCAGAGGAGGAGCGTGGTCGTGCGGTCCGCCAGCGCGTACGGCATGATCACCCGTACGAACGACCCGACGACCCCGAGAACGGCCGTCCCGATGAAGAGGACCGCGAAGTCGTTCTGCAGCGCACCGGTCGCCACGTTGACGCTGTTGATGTTCGTGACGAGCTGACCGATCAGCGCGGCGGCGAACCAGATCGCGAGCCCGACCGCCGCGACGATCGTGACCAGGAACAGCACTCCGCCGACCACCACGTTCCGATGGTGAACCGGACCGTACGCGTGGCGGCCCAGGATGAGGAAGATGATCCCGATCAACACGATGAGGTCCGCCACGAAAGCGACGTACGGGATCCAGCTCAGCGCAAATCCGATCACGAGCAGCAGAAGGCCCGTGGCGGTACGCTCGCGGTCGCTCGCGACCGCCGGCGGGACCGCGGGGGCGGGCCACCCCATCGGAGTGTACACCGGTGGCGCCGCGTACGGAGGCGGTGGGGGAGCGGAGGGTGGGGCTGGGGGCGACGAAGGCAGCGCGGTCCCCGCTGCCACGGGCGGCCCGCTGGGGGGGACCGACGGGGCGAGCCGACTGCCGCACGACTGGCAGAAGAGCGCGTTCGGGATGGTCGACGCTCCGCATCGAGCGCAGTTCGACCCGGAAGGGATCATCGACTCACTTCCTGGGGCGGTCGGCCGTCCCCGGACCCGGGGGCATTCACGGAGGGCGATAAGAGTCTCTCGACGGAGCCCAGTGCCGTACGACGACTACGCCGTTTCCTTCTCGGGCGCGGTCTCGAGGTAGCGGAAGACGAGGCTTGCGAAGACCACGAAGGCCACCGCGACCAGCACGAGCGTGACGACGGCGGGGGCCGGAGCCATCGCCCCGGAGTAGCCCGAAAGTGGACCGCTCGAAAGCGTCCCGGAGAGGAAGCTGCGGAGGTAGAATATCACCGTGAACTGGGGAACGTCCCCGGGGAGCAGCGGTAGCAGCTCTTCCCACAGGAACCCGAAGAGGAGGCCCACGAGCAGGGCGGAGCGCGTCGCAAGCCCGAGGAACAGGAAGATCCCCGCGTACGCGAGCGTCGCCAGCACCGCCGCCGTCGCCACCGCTCCCGCGACGTTGGCGGCGTACGCCGTGCCTCCGCCGAGGTCGGACACCGCGAGAGGAAGAAGGGCCGCCGGCAGGACGAACACGAGGGACGAGCCCACCGCGCCGAGGTACTTCCCGACGACGAGGGTCGGCCTCGCCACCGAGCGGTCGGAGAGGTAGATGAGCGTCTCCGAATCGATCTCGGTCCGGAACTGAGCGACCGCGAGGACGAGGAGGATCACCATCGCGACGATCGGAAGGGTCAAGAGGGCGAACAGGGCGAGCGCGGAGTTCGCGAGGGTCGACGCCGCGGGATGGGAGGCGGCGATGGCGGCCACGATCACCGCAGGGAACACCGCGAAGGCGGCGAGACCGATCGCCCGAAGTCCTTGAAGGCCCCCTCGAAACGACAGCCACGCGACGGTCGTGAGGCGGCCGATCTCGCCGCTCATCGACGCTCCTCCGAGAGGTACCGGAAGACGGCGTCCAGGTTGTCGTCCGCGCTCCGGACCGCCTGCACGTTCAATCCCTGGGCCAGGACGAGCTCCGGGAGGGTCGCGTAGAAGCTGTCGGGCGACCGGGTGAGGACGCGGAGATGCCACGGCTCGGGAAACTCGATCGAGACGACGTGGTCCCAGGCGCTCAGGGCACGTCCGAGGGCGCGGGGGTCCGAACTTTCGAGGTCGATCACGTGGGGCCGGGAGTCGATGAGGTCGCGGATCCGGTGCAGGTCACCCTGGGCGATCGCCTGGCCGTTCGCGATCATCACGATCTGGTCGGTGAGGCGCTCGACCTCGTAGAGGACGTGGGAGCTCACGACCAGGTGCCGACCCGAGGCGCTCATCTGTCGCATGAGCGCGCTCATCGCGGCACGGCCGACGGGGTCGACCCCGTTCAGCGGCTCGTCGAGCAGGATCAGCTCGGGGTCGTGGGCGATGCACTGGGCGATCTTGACGCGCTGGCGCATCCCCTTGCTGTAGACCCGCAGCCGACGGTTCCCGTCCGCGGTGAGGTCGACCTCGGCCATCGCGCGGGCGCACCGCTCCGTCGCCTCGGTCCGGGAGAACCCATCCACGCGGAGAAGCGTCGTGACGAAATCGTTCCCCGTCATCCAGTCGAACAAGGCGGGGGACTCGGGGCAGTAACCGACCCGGCGCCGGAACTCGCCCTGACCCCAGGCGGGCTCTCCGAGGAGCGTGAGGCGGCCCGCATCGGCCCGAAGCTGCCCGGCGAGCAGGCGGAACAGGGTCGACTTCCCGGCCCCGTTCGGTCCGACCAGTCCCGTGATCCCTTCGGAGAAGGTGGCGGAGAAGCCGTTGAGGCCGAGCACCTCGCCGTACCGCTTCGTCACCGCCTCGGCGTCGACGACCCCGGTCATTCGCCGACCACCTCGATGCGGGAGAGACGCCACCACGCGAGGCCGAGGAGTGCGAGGCCGGCGAGGAGGAGCACCGCGACCGACGCGATCGGGTCCGTCGCGTACGGGGAGGGAAGGCCGAACGCCGCCTCCGCGATCCCCTGGACGTTCGAGGCGATGTCCGCGTAGAGGAGGTCCGCGTTCCCGGTGATCCCCGAGATGACCCCGACCGACGCCGAAAGCGCGAGGACCGTCCCGAAGATGGCGACCCCCGCGTAGAGGCTGCGCCGGGTGAACGAAGAGAGCGCGAGCGCGACCCCGGTGAAGAACACCGTGACCACGACCCCGACCGCCAGGCACCCCCCGACCGCCGCGAAGGCATCCGACGCCGACACCATCCCGAGTGCGGCCGCGATGCCGGCGGCCACGCAGCCCGGCCCGACCGCCGCGATCAGGATCCAGGAGCCGGTGGCGGAGGCCTTGGCGGCCAGGTAGTCGGAGAGGCGGATCGGCCGAGAGAGGTAGAGCGTGATGGAGCGGCTGCCGATATCGTCGGCAAGGCTCCCCGCCCCGACAGTGGCCGTGACGATGAGGAGGAGAAGGTCCCAGAAGGCGCTCTCGTAGATGGTCTCGAACGCGGAACGGACCGACCCGTGCGACACGGTGGCGAAATCAACGCTCACGACGGTGTCGATGATCACGATGAACCAGGTCAGCGCGACGGCGAACAGCGGACCCCAGGTCGCACGACGGAAGAACTCGCGCTGAACGATCGCAAGGGTCCGGAAGGTCCGCCCGACCCGGGCGACGGGTCCCTGAACGTACCGCGGCGCGCTGATGCTCATGGCGCCGACCTCCCCGTCGGTTCGCCCATCATCGAGAGGAAGAGGTCCTCCACGGTCCGGACCGAGGGGCCCAGGTACCGGATCTGTGTGTGGGAGGCTTGGGCCGCTTCGAAGACCGGGCGGGTGTTCCCGTCCGTCAGCGAGACCTTGATGTCGGTGCCGTCGGCGCGGACCGCCACTCCCTTCGCCGCGAGCGCGGCGATGAAGGCCGGGGCGTCTCCCTTCACCCGGACGACGGTATCGGACCGGCTTTGGGACAGCAGGGTCGCGACCGGCCCGGCCGCGAGCAGCCGTCCGGCGTTCAGGAGGAGGACCTGGTCGACCAGACCCTCCGTGTCCGGTAGGAGATGCGTCGAGAGGACGAAGCTGTGGCCGCCGAGCTTCGCGAGGACCCCGATGAGGTGCAGCATCTCCTCCCGGCCCTCCGGGTCGAGACCCGACGTCGGCTCATCCAGGAAACAGAGCGGCGGGTCGTGGACGATCGCCTGCGCGAGCTTCACCCGCTGTCGCATTCCCACGGAATACTCCCGGATCTTCCGGTACCGCTCCTCCTTGAGACCGACGAACTCGAGCACGTCGTGGGCCCGGCTGATCGCCACCTCACGCGGGAGGCCACTCACCCGTCCCATGAAGGAGACGAACCCGACCGCGCTCAGGTCCGGCATCAGGCAGTCGTGCTCCGGCATGTAGCCGACCCGCTCCCGGACGCGGAGCGCGTCGGTCTGAGGGTCGTACCCGAGCACGGACAGCCGTCCCGCGCTCGGAGGGATCAGTCCCATGAGGAGTCGCAGGAGCGTCGTCTTCCCGGAACCGTTGGGACCGACCAACCCCACCGTCCCGGGCACGAGCTCGACCGACAGGTTCGAGAGCGCTTCGACCTGGTCGAACCGCTTCGTGACCGACTCGACCTGAAGCAGCTCGCCCGGCATGGCCGAGGCACATCGGTCCGGTATTTGTCCGAGAGGGCTTCGCGCGGGACCCGCGGGAGCGACGAAAGGCATCGGCCCTCGCCGGGGCGGAAGCAACGGCCACGCGACGCGTTCGCACGGAGTGAACTGCGACTGACGGAGGGGATTAACCCGCCAAATTGCGTCATTGCATTATCCTGCAAGTGAATGATTGCGGGAGACGGAAACCAAACCTGGGAGTGGGAAATGTCGGGAGCAACCGCGGCAACAACCGGATCGGGCCTACACGCCAACCTCGGACTCGCGGGAGAGCAACCGGCCGCCACCGAGGGCGCGCCGAGCGGCCTCTCCATGGTGGTCTTCTCCGGGGACCTTGACAAGGCGCTCGCGGCGATGATCATCGCCAACGGAGCGGCCTCGATGGACCTCCCCGTGAACGTGTTCTTCACGTTCTGGGGGCTCAACATCCTGAGGAAGGGCGGGCCGGTCGAGGTCAAGGGGAAGAAGACGACCACCGAGAAGATGTTCGGGAGCATGATGCCCCGCGGGCCGGAGCACCTTCACATCTCGAAGATGAACATGGCCGGGCTCGGCACCCGGATGATCAAGAAGGAGATGGCGAAGAAGCACGTCATGAGCCTCGCGCAGCTGCTCAAGAGCGCGCAAGAGCAGGGCGTGAAGTTCATCGCCTGCACGATGTCGATGGACCTGATGGGCATCCACAAGGAGGAGCTCCTCGACGGGATCACCTACGCGAACGTCGGCACGTTCATTGACGCGGCCGACAAGAGCCGGATGACCCTGTTCATCTAGGTCGGTCATCGCGATGAGCGCGCGACCGCGGGCCCCGCCGACCGGGCTCGACCCCGAGGGGTTCGAGCTCGAGGCGGACCTGATCCGAGTGCTGGCGCATCCGAAGCGGTTGATGATCGTGGACCTCCTCGGGCGCGGCCCGAAGACGGTCACCGAGATCGCCGGCTACCTCGAGATGTCACTGCAGAACACGTCGCAGCACCTGAGAGTGATGCGGGACCGCGGGATCGTCCGTCCCCACCGGGACGGACGCGAGGTCCGCTACGCCCTCTTGAGCCCCGTCCTCGCCGAGAGCTGCCGGTTGGTTCGCCGGACGCTGCTCGCCGAGACGCGGGCGCGCCCGGCTCCGTTTGACTGGGGCCGGGAGGCCGCCGCGCAACTCCGAGCGATCCGGGACGTCGAGCTGGGACGGTCGCGCCGTCCCCTCTCGGTTCCGGCCTGAACCACATCTACGAAGGGAGGAAGAATCCAATGAATACGGAAGAGCTGAAGGCGCTGAAAATCGACAAGGTCGTGGACGCCCGAGGGGTCGCCTGCCCGGGCCCTCTCCTGGAAGCTAAGCGAAGCGTCGCCGCGGTCCCGATGCGCGGAGTGATGGAGATCGTCTCCTCGGACATCGGGACCACCGAAGACGTTCCGCTCTGGGCGAAGAAGGTCGGCCACGAGTACCTCGGCACGGTTCCCGATGCCGGGCTCTGGCACATCTACGTCCGTAGGGGAAAGTGAGTGACCACCCCGGGCGCGACCGGCCCCCGACCGCGCGTGCTGGTCTTCTCCACGAACGCGATCTCCGACATGGGGATCGACCTAGCGGGTAGCTCGCACCTCGACTACTCGCCGTCCGTCGAGGTGATCGCGCTCCCCTGCTCGGGTGGGATCAACCCGGAGTGGATCGTCCATGCGGTGAGGGCCGGGTTCGCCGGAGTGTTCGTCGCCGCGGACGGCCCGGAGTGCGCCTACCTCGCCGACTGTACCGCTCGGACGGCCCACGTCGTGGAGGAGGCCCAGGCGAGGCTCCGGAAGCTCGGGCTCGATCCGGCCCGGGTCAAGATGGCGGCGATCTGCTCGGTCTGTTCCGAGGCGTTCGTGAACCACATGCACCAGTTCGGAAAGGCGCTCTCGGACCTCTCGGCACCGGCCGTGGAGGCGTAGGCCGATGGTGTCGAACGGGACGAAAACGGACTACGACGTGCTCGTCGTCGGGGCGGGCATCGGCGGCATGGAGGCCGCGCTCACGCTCGGTGACATGGGGTTCAAGGCCCTCGTCGTCGAGAAGGAGGCGAGCGTCGGCGGCCGAATGATCCTGCTCAGCAAGGTGTTCCCGACCCTCGACTGCGCCAGCTGCATCTCCACGCCGAAGATGGCGGCGGTGAACAACCACCCCAACGTCCGGACCCTCGTCTACACCGAGGTCGACGACATCGTCCCCCGCGCCGAGGGGGGGTTCGTTGCCCACCTCACGCGCAAGCCGACGTTCGTCGACTTTGCGAAGTGCACGGGATGCTCCCTCTGCGAGGCGGCGTGCACGGTCGCCGTCCCGGACGAGTTCAACTACGACCTCGCCGCACGCCGAGCGGCCCACATCGCATTCCCCCAAGCGGTCCCGAAGAAGGCGATCATCTCGAGTCGGGGGACCTCTCCCTGTACGTTCAGCTGCCCGGCGGGCGTGAAGCCCCACGGGTACATCTCGCTCGTTCGGGCGGGCAAGTACGACCAGGCGTTCCGCCAGCATCTCGAGGACGCGCCGCTGGTCGGTGCCCTCAGCCGGGCCTGCTACGCGCCGTGCGAGGAGGAGTGCTCCCGCGGCGAGCTCGAGGGGACCGTCTCGATCCGTGGGATCAAGCGGTTCATCGCCGACCACTACTACGCGAGCCACCCCACACCCGAGTACGGCCCGCCGAAGGACCGGCGCGGAAAGAGCGTCGGAATCGTCGGCTCGGGACCGGCGGGCCTGACGGCCGCGTTCTATCTCGCGCGCGCCGGCTATGACGTCACGGTCTTCGAGTCCGCGAGCGAACCCGGCGGGATGATGCGCTGGGGGATCCCGGCGTACCGACTTCCCAAGGAGGTCGTCGACCGGGACATCCTGAACATCACGGCGCTCGGGGTCGAGATCGTTCCGAACCACCGGGTCACTTCCCTGGACGAGCTCGCCCAATTCGACGCCGTCTTCCTGGCGACCGGCACCTGGGTCGACCACGGCCTCGGTGTGCCGGGCGAGACCCTCTCCGGGGTCGTTCCGGCGCTCGAGTTCCTCCGGGCCTCCCGGGCGGGTACGCCCCTTCCCGTCGGGAAGGAAGTGGTCGTCATCGGCGGCGGCGACGTCGCGATGGACTCGGTCCGTACCGCCCTCCGGCAATCGCCGGGCGCTCGCGTCACGGTCGTCTACCGGCGCAGCCCGGAGGAGATGCCCGCCCACCCCGAGGAGGTCCGCCTCGCGGAGGAGGAGGGCACTCGTTTCCTGTTCCTCAAGGCACCGGTCAAGGTCACCGGGAGCGGGCACGTCGAGGGGGTCGTGGTCCAGTCGATGGAGCTCGGCGCTCCGGACGCCTCCGGCCGTCGGCGCCCGGTGCCGGTTCCGAACAGCGAGACCACGCTCCCCTGCGACACGGTCATCGTCGCGGTCGGGCTCCAGCCGGATTCGAAGCTCTTTTCGGGAACGCTCACCCGGGACAACGCCGGTCGACTTCTCGCGGACCCCGAGACGCTCGCGACGTCCAACCCACGAGTGTTCGTCGGGGGCGACGTGGCGAAAGGCCCGACGACGATCCCGACCGCGATCGGTCAGGGAAAGCGGGCCGCGTTCTACATCGACCGATTCCTCACGGGGAAATCGGCCGAGCCGGCCCGGTTCGACGACCGTATCCCGATGGCCGACCGGACCGGAGTCGTCTCGAGCACACGGGAGAACGGCTCGGTCCGCCCCCCGGTGCCGACCGTTCATCGGGCCCCCGAGGTCCGGTCCCGCTCGTTCGACGAGTTCGAGCGGACGATGACCGAGGAGGAAGCCCGCTACAGCGCCACCCGGTGCCTCGACTGCGGGATCTGCTCCGAGTGTCGGGAGTGCGTGACCGTCTGCCCCCCGAACGCGATCGACTTTGGCATGCGGGCCCAGAAGGAGACCGTCACGGTCGGGTCGGTCGCGCTCGCGACCGGGTTCTCGCCGTTCGACGCCCGGCAGAAGCCGGCGCTCGGGTTCGGACGGTTCCCGAACGTGATCACGGGTCCCCAGATGGACCGCATCCTCGCGCCGACCCGGCCGTTCAATGCGGTCGTCCGCCCCTCGGACGGGAAGATGCCCACCAACGTGGCGTTCGTCCTCTGCACGGGCTCGCGCGACGACCAGGTCGGGAACCGGCTCTGCTCGCGCGTCTGCTGCATGTACTCGATGAAGCAGGCGCAGCTCCTGATGGGCGCCGTCCCGCTGGCGGACGTCACGATCTACTACATCGACATCCGGGCGTTCGGCAAGGGGTACGAGGAGTTCTACCAGCAGACCAAAGGGATGAGCGTCTACTTCACGAAGGGCAAGGTCTCCCGGATCGAGGAGACCGATTCGAACGACCTGGTCGTCCACTACGAGGACATCGAAGGGGACGGCGGGCCGAAGACGGCCCGGCACGACATGGTGGTGCTCGCCACCGGGCTCGTCCCGAACCAGGGGGCGTTCCGGCTCTTCCCGAACGGGATGCTCGCGAAGGACGCGTACTCCTACGTTCGGGAGACCAACGAAGAGCTCGAGCCCGGCGAGACCAACCTCCCCGGGGTGTTCGTCATCGGCTCGGCGACCGCGGTCCGCGACATCCCCGACACGATCCTCCACTCCGAGGCGGCGTCCGCGCAGATCGCCACCTACCTGAAGAAAGCGGAGGTCCACGCATGACCGGTCGGCGCATCGGGGTCGTCGTCTGCCAGTGCGGAGGGAACATCTCCGACTACGTCGACACGGAGAAGGTCCGCGCGGAGGTCGCGAAGCAGGGGGACGTCGTCGAGAGCGTCGTCCAGATGTTCGCCTGCTCGGACGCCTCCCAGCAGGACACGATCCGCATGATCCGCGAGAAGAAGCTCGACGGGATCGTCGTCTGCTCCTGCTCCCCCAAGCTCCACACGAGCACGTTCCGCGCGATGGCCCAGCGGGCGGACCTGAACCCGTACGAATACACGCAGGTGAACTTGCGGGAGCAGTGCTCCTGGGCGCACACCCACGACCGCGCCGGGGCGACCGAGAAAGCGACCGGGCTCGTCCGGGCGGGCATCGCGAAGACGGCCCTCTCCACTCCCCTCGAGCGGATGCGGGTCGAGACCCTCCCCCACGCCCTCGTGATCGGGGCCGGCGTCGCCGGACTTCGCGCGGCCCTGTCGCTCTCCGACCTCGGCATCTCCGTCCACATCGTGGAGAAGGACATCCAGGCCGGCGGTCAGGTCGCCCGTTGGGGGACCCTCTTCCCGAACGACAAGGTCGGCAGCGACCTCATCGGGGGCCTCCTCGAGGAGGTCGGCCGGCGCGAGAACATCGTGCTGCACCTGTCGACCGAGCTCGTCGAGAAGGAAGGTCGGGTCGGCGACTTCACGGCCAAGCTCCGGACCGTGACGGGCGAGACGCTCACGCTCAAGGTGGGGGCGATCCTCGTCGCGACCGGTTTCGACACCTACGCGCCCGCCCCGGGGGAGTTCGGCTACGGTCTCGTGGGGGTCGTCACGCTCCCCGAGCTCAAGGAGATCCTCGCGCGCGAGCCGGGGCCGGTAGAGTTCGGCGGCCGGCCGGTCCGCTCGATCGCCTACATCTACTGCGTGGGCTCGCGCGAGCCCGAAGAGAAGCCGAACGCGCACCTCTACTGCTCCCGCTACTGCTGCAGCGCCACTTCGCACATCGCGACGGTGGTGAGCGCACGGAACCCCGACGTGCACCAGTTCCACCTCTTCCGCGACGTGCGGACGTACGGCAAGTACGAGGCGATCTACGAACGGGCGCTACGGTCGGGTTCGGTCTTCCTCCGCTACGGGGAGGACGCTCTTCCGACCGTCGACCACGATGCGAACGGCCTCGTCGTGCGCGTCAAGGACCGCCTGATGCGCGGCGAGGAGGTGGAGATCCGCCCCGACCTGGTCGTGCTCGTCACGGGCATGGTGCCCCGGCCGAACGCCTCGCTCATCCAGGCGCTCAAGCTGCCGGTGGGGCTCGACGGCTTCTTCCACGAGGTCCACGCGAAGCTCCGACCGGTCGAGACGGTCGTCGACGGCGTCTACATCGTCGGGACCGCCCAGGGACCGAAGAACGTCGCCGAGAGCGTCGCGAGCTCCCTCGCGGCGGTCTCGAAGACCGGCGGACTCCTCCTCCGCGGGTACGTCGACCTCGAGCCGACGGTCGCCCGGGTCGACCCGACGCTCTGCGTCTGGTGCGACGAATGCACGAAGGCCTGCCCGTACGGCGCGATCCAGCCGGTCGCGTACGGGGAGAAGCGCATCGCCGAGGTGAACGGGGTCCTCTGCAAGGGCGGAGGGGCCTGCGTCCCCGCCTGCCCGAAGCAGGCGATCTCCGTCCACGGCTACACGAACGAGCAGATCACCGCGATGATCGACGCGCTCGTAGAGGAGGAGCCCGCATGACCGGAAAGGCGCACCTGCGCGACCCCGGCGAGGTGCTCCGGGACGAGATGGTCCAGCACGACCGGGTCGCGAGCGTCCTTCGCAGTGGTCCGAAGACGATCCCCGAGATCGCCGAGGCGCTCGGAGCGCCGACCCGCGAGGTCGTCCTCTGGGTCATGGCGATGCGCCGCTACGGCCTGGTCCGGGACCTGCCGAAGAGCCGCGCGGACGACTACTTCCCGTACGAGCTCGTGGAGGCCCGCGCATGAAGGTCGATACCGAGTTCCTCTCCCGGCTCCACCTCGGGGGCGACTTCGACGCCCGCATGTGCATCAACTGCGGCGTCTGCACCGCGCTCTGTCCCCTCGGCCTCGAGCTGCTCCCCCGGCGGCTGTTCCGCTCCGCCCTCCTCGGCGACCGGGAAGCGGTCCTCGGGAGCTCCGAGCTGATCTTCACCTGCCTGCTCTGCCGGCTCTGCGAGGCGAACTGCCCCGGTGGGGTCCACATCGCCGAGAACATGCGCGCGCTCCGAACGGTCGTGAACCGGGAGGTTCACGGCCTCGCGGAGGCGTGAAGGAAGGACGACCATGCCGGTTCCGATCGACAGCACGCTCGGCATCCTGGGAGACAACCTGCGCAAGCGCCGGAGCGCGCTTCCGCTCAGCCGACGGGTCGTGACCGAATGGACGCGGGGCCTCGACCTGCCCCGCGGCGGCCCGACGGTCCTCTACACGGGCCAGATGTGGCAGATGGTCCCCGCGATCAACGCGATGAGCCATCAGCTCGCCAAGTACGAGAACGCGGGAAGCTCCCGGATGTTCCGGTTCGCCCGGTCGATGAACCGGCTCGTCAACCTCACGCCGCTCCTCGCCCGGACCCGCGCGAAGGACCGGCGGGCCTACAACGACCGGCTCCGCAACATCGTCCGCCTGTTGCGCTCGGCCGGGGTCGAGTTCGGCTATCTCTTCGAGAAGGACCTCTACACGGGGGCGCTCGCCTACGACGAGGGGCTCGACCGGGTGTTCGTCCGCCACGCGGAGTATGTCTACCGGACGCTTCGGAACGCCGGTGTCCGCCGGGTGATCACGGTCGACCCGCACACCACGAACATGCTGCGGAGCGTCTACCCCAAGCTCGTTCCGGGATACGACCTCGACGTCCGAAGCTACCTCGAGGTGCTCTGGGAGCACCGCCCGAACGCCGCGCGCAAGCTCGGACAGGAGGTCACGATCCATGACTCCTGCCTCTATGCCCGGGCGGAGGGCGTGATCGAGCCACCCCGCCGACTGCTGGCCGAGGGGGGCGTCACGCTCGTCGAGCCGGAGCTCTCGGGTGCCCTCACGTTCTGCTGCGGGGGACCGCTCGAGACGCTGTTTCCGAGCAAATCGGCCCAGATCGCCCAGCGCCGGATCGAGCAGCTCGCGGCGTGCAGCCCGAACGTGGTGACGGC
>DATJVA010000018.1:0-12878 GCA_035502015.1 Thermoplasmata archaeon
GAGTGTCGCTCCTTTTGGAGACGCGCATGATGTTTTGGCAGCCGCGTACGACCCCACCAGGGAAGTTGTCTACATTTCGTCGGTGGGAGAACTGCCCGGTTGGCAAGGGACGTTGACTGCGATTGATGGGTCTTCCACATCTTCTAGCGCGGACTCTTGGGTCCAGTTTCCCTTGGGAGAAGTCCCAACGGCGATTGGCGTAATCCCATCGGGCGAAGGTGGCCCTTCTGTCCTTGGGATGGTCTGGGTCGCGAATGAACTATCGGGAACCATCAGTGTGATTTCGACACTACCTGAGGTCACTTACTTCCAGGCGGTTCCCGCCACAATCGATCTCGGGGAGACCACCTCGATTAACGTGGGGCTGGAAGGTGGCGCTGGCCCGACGAGCGAAGTCTTCACATCACTTCCTCCAGGCTGCCAGTCCGGCGACGTACTCGAGCTGAACTGCACCCCGACGATGCCCGGAAACTACACTTTCAACGTCACGGTGACGGACGCGCTCGGTATCTCGGTAAACGCCTCTGCCTCCCTTTCGGTCCTCCAGGCGTTGTCGATCAAGACATCGTTCTCTCCGTCGTCGTTCCCCGAAGTTGACACGGGCGTTCTTGTCAAGGGAACCGCGCAGGCGCTGAACGGGCTCTCACCCTACGTATTCGAGTGGAGTTTCGGAGATGGGTTTGCCGCGTCGGGCGCTGATGCTTCGCACACTTTCCTCTCACCAGGCACCTACATCATAGGCGTCCAGGCGCGAGACTCGACCGGTGCTACCGTGAACTCCACGTCCTTGGTCATCGTCGCCCCAAGACCCAACGCTTCGATCGAGGCATCACCCGGGCTCACGACCGACGTTGACCTACCGATCTCGTTCTTTGGGAACGTTTCGGGGGGCGTGGGAGGCAGCGGCGGAAACTGGTCGTTCGGGGACGGCACGAATGCGTTCGGGAACGTCGTGACGCACGCATGGACGTCGGTGGGCTCGTACAACGTGACGTTCCGATTCGTGGACGCGCTCGGGGTCGTTTCGAATTCCTCGGTGGAAGTTCTAGTCGACCCTCCGCTCACCGCGACGTTCACCACCGGTATGTTCTCCGCGACGGCCCCTGCCAATCCGGGAGGTTCGATCCCGTTCACCGCGCTGGTGAGCGGCGGCACGGGGCCCTTCACGGTGCTCTGGTCGTTCGGGGATGGCTCGAACGCCTCGGGAGAGAGTGTTTCGCACGCGTACGCGGTCGCGGGGACTTTCAGGGTCTCGGTCGTGTTGAGCGATGCCGCCGGCGCATCCCTTCGATCGAACCTGACGATCTCCGTGTCGACATCATCGTCCTCCGCGGGTGGGATCACCTCCCTCGGGGGAGGCTTCGGAACAGGTCTCTTCCTGGGATTGATCGTCGGCGGCGTCCTCGCCGCCGCGGTGCTGTTCATCGCGGGGCCTCGACGGCGCTCCCTGCCCCCCGCGCCGCCGCCAACTCCCTACGTTCCGCCCTAATCGGCCGTCCTAGCGCTCGATCGCGGCTCGGCGAACCGCTTCGGACGACCGTCGATGCCGGCCTCCGAGAAGAGGTATCGGACCGGGACCCGTCGTGTGGCGTGGGTCCAGTATTCGCATCGCGTGCAACGCTGTCCGAGCACGACCGTGTCACCGGTGAGAGTCCGGTTGTGGATCGGTGCGAGAGGCGATGCGCAGACAGGGCACGCCACGAGTGGGCGGGAGGTCGTACGCTCCGTGAACCGGACGCTCATGCGGACGCCGGGGACGTCGATAAGCAGTCGACGGAGCCGCGGACCCCCGAGAACGGCGAGCGGCTCGTCCCGCCGGAGCTGGTAGAGGAGCGCCTTTCGGAACTCCGCCTGAGAGGAGAAAGATGCCTTTCCTCCTCGCACGACTCGTCGAGCGGCGCGCTGCACGAGCTCAGCGGCCGGCCGACGATATCGAACGACCTTGACGCGCTTAGCCGGCCGCTCGTCCGTGCCGCCCTTCTCGGGCATGGATCTCCTCCTCGTAGAACCGACGGGCAAACTCGGACTCCTCGCCACCGATGCGGACCGCTTCGGACGCCGGAGTCGCAAAGTACGTGAGCAGGGAGGCCGCCGCCGCGAGACGAACCGCCCGGGACTTGAGCCGCGGGGAGAACTTCGGAAAGTCCGTCGTCTTGAGGGCGCGCTCGGAGACCTCGCGCAGCTTCTCGTAGAGCCCTCGCTCCAGTCGGACGGCCCGCGAGCGGAACTTGCCGGCGACCAGCGGATGCCCGGTCTCGATCGCGTACACGAGCGTCAAGTGGTCCCGGATCCGCTGGGAGAGAGCGAAGTCGAGCTCCCCGAGCTCGAGCCGTTCCGAGGCCGCTTCGACCGCGCGGAATCGAGCGCGCGTCATCGGGTGAAACCGCAGCAGCATCCGGTCTTCGAGCGCGGCGAAGTTCGGGTCCGCGATCGTCGTCCAGTAGTCTTGGGCCCCGGCGGTCCGGACGTTGTAGTTCACGGAGAAGAAGGAGTGGAAGGTGTACGGCCCCACGGTGCCAAAGGTAGTCTCCCACTTCACTTCACGCTGCTCCATCACGAGCTTGAGAGGTTCGACCATGCCGCGGTACTTGAACCAGTCGTTGAACTCGGGTACGATGAAGTTGAACGTCCGCCCGGTGTAGGCGGCGCCAACGCGGAGGAACTGGACCGGCGTGATGCCCCCGCAGTAGCGGTTTCGCCCGGGCAGGCCATGGGGAGGAACCCCGCTCCGAGGGTTCCCCCGGATGAGGTCGTCGATCGAGAACGTCTTTCCGGTACCCGGCGGCCCGAACAGCGCGAGGTGGAAGCCGGTCGTTCCGGTCGAACGACCGGTCGGTGCGAGCAACGGCGTGTCCGCGAGAGCATACTGCTGAAGGATCGAGATGAGCGAGTCGAAGTAGAGCTCCTCACCGAACAGATCCTTGAGGTAGCCGGCCAGTTTGAGGACGGAGAACGTCCTTCCGAACTCGACGGTCGCCTCCAGGCGGTCGCGAAGGACCTCGCGCAGCCGGTCGAGGAACTCTCCGTCCATCGCACGAATCTCAGCGCGTTCGTCCGGAACCGGACCGAGCGGCGATGTGTCGACCGCTTCGGATCGCTCGACTTCGTCCAGCAGTAGCTGGCGGAGCTCCTCGGGGTACGGGATCTGGTAGAGCTTCTCACCCCGACCCTCGGGGAGTTCGACGAGAAGCCCGCGCTTCTTCAACCGGGTGAGGAGACGAGAGGAGTCCTCAAAGACTCGTTCACGAAGGAGCCGCGTTCGGAGCTCGGAGAGACGGAATCGCGCGGACTGAGCCGCGAGACCGCGCACGGTCCTTCGCCGGTCCGAGTCGGCGACCATGGCCGCCAGGACCCGGGCCACCGGTAGGTCCGATGCGAGAATCTCGAGGCCGGCGGGGGCTGCCACTTTCCTCCGCGAGTCCTCCGACCGACTTATATTATGCCACCGACAAAGCCCCGGAACGTGGTTGGCCACAGTTCGTCGGCCTACGAGCGGGAGTTCCGGAGCTTGCTCGAAGGGCAGCCCGACGCGGTCCGTGCGTACGCTCGGAGCCTGCCTCCTGCCGAGCGTACCGAGTTCGAGCGACTCGTCGATTATCCGTTCTTGATTATTCGGGCCGCCGGGTCATTTGGCTTCGACCTCGTTGCCATGCGTCGGGAGTTCTCCTTACCGATCGAGGTGAAGGCCTCCTCCGAGCCGGTGATCCGGTTCTCGGCGTCGAGCGGAAGGGCAAATGCCCAGCTCGATGCGCACCGGAAGGCCGTCGAGCGCGTGGGATTGTCCGTGCTGTACGCCTACCGCCGAGTGGGGGTTAGGAGCGAGGAGCGTTGGCGAGTGTTTGGCGCGGGTGCGTTGCCCAACACAGGCATCCTTCGTCTAATCTGCAAGAGGCTTCCGCCAGTGAGCCAAACTCCGGAAGGGAACGGGATTCTTCGTTGGGAGGAAGGAAAGCCGCTCTCTCGATTCCTCTATGAGGCACGGTACCTAACCGAGCGAGAGGGTCGCTCCGACGAATGACCGTCCACGTCGCCTCGGTCGGGATGGGTCGCTTCGGCAAGCGAGCCGAAGGTCTCATCGCGCTGGGTGCGGAGGCAGCGAACCTCGCTCTCGAAGGGGTTGGACGGAAGCCGGTCGACCTCCTCGTGGTCGGCTCGATGTTCGCTCAGGGACCGCACGGGCGCGAGGCCCTCTTGCCACGCCTCGCGAGCGTGCTCGGACTCGAGGCGGCGTCCGGGTTCCGTGTCGACTCTTCTAGCGGAACGGGCGGGATGGCATTCCACGCGGCTGTGCTCGCCCTCGAGAGCGGCCGGTTCGAGCGGGCACTGGTCATCGGCGCGGAGAAGATGACGGACCGTTCCACCGCGGAGATCACGAAGGACCTCGCCGCGTCGCTGCACATGAGCGAGGTCGCCGCCGGTGCGACGATGCCCGGACTCGCGGCGATCGTGACCTCCCGGTACATTCAGCGATACGGGCTCTCCGATCAGATCTGCGACATCGCGACCGTGCATGCCCGCGCGATGGCCGCCACCAACCCGAACGCGCACTTCCAGAAGGCGGTGACTCTCGAGGAGGCCGCGAAGAGCAAGCCCGTCGCGCTCCCCCTGCGCCTGCTCCACTGTTCGGCGATCTCTGACGGCGCCACCGCCGTCGTTCTCGAAAGGGGAGCGGGACCCGCGACCGTGCTGGGGCTCGGCCAGGGGTTCGACGCGTTGAGGATCGTCGACCGGGAGGACCTCACCGGCTTTGCCGCGACGCGGGTCGCGGCTCGCCGGGCGTACGAGTCCGCCCACCTCACGCGCAAGGAGGTCGAGGTTCTCGAGGTCCATGACGCGTTCTCCCCGTTCCTGCTCATGCACCTCGAAGACCTCGGGATCTGCGGACCCGGCGAAGGCCTCGAGTGGTTCGAAAAAGGGTGGGTCGGTCTCTCCGGTCGGGTGCCGCTGAACCCGAGCGGGGGTGTGGTGGGTCGAGGACATCCGGTAGGAGCCTCCGGGCTCGCGGAGGTCGCCGAGGTCGCGCTGCAGCTCCGCGGAGAAGCAGGGGGTCACTCGATCGGAAAGCTTCCTAAGGTCGGGCTGGCACAGACGATCAGTGGGATCGGGTCTCACAACTTCGTCACGATCCTCGGTAAGGAGGGTCCGTGACCTCCTCCACCACCATCGAGCTGACTCGATGCGAGGCGTGCCACAACCGATTCTTGCCGACCGACGGGCCATGCCCGAAGTGCGGGTCCGCGGACTGCGTCCCGTACCCGATCTCCGCGGTCGGAAGGGTGCTTGCCGCGACCGAGCTCCACTATCCGGCGTCCGGTTGGCAAGCGCCCCACCGGCTCGCCTTGATTGAGCTCACCGACGCGGTGCGGGTTCTCGCCATCGTGGAAGAACGGCTCCCGGTTCCCGGCGCCCTCGTCGAGGTGCGGCGGGAGGGTGACGTCTACAAGGGCCGGCTCGAACCCGCGTAAGGACGCGGGGAGGGGGACGTCCCGAGGGGACGGTCCGTCCGACCCCCCTTTTGAACCCCCGAGGTGAAACCACCACTGGATTAGCAATCCAGCGCCTTACCGGGCTGGGCTATCCCCGCGCGAGGCCGTCCAGCCGCGACTGCTCCTTAAACCTTCGGATTAGATTCGTCCCCGCGCGGTGTCGACCGACCTACCAATCCCCCCGAGGTTGAGCGGCGCTCCGATGGCCGGAACGTCGGTCCGCGCCCCTCGCGGCCGCTCTCTCTCCGATAGGTTATGTAGCGGGCCGGCGGTGGCGCGCCCGGGTTCGGTATGCGGGTAGTCAAGGCCGGGGTCGTGGGCGCGGGCACGATGGGAGCCGCCATCGCCGAGGTCCTCGCCCTCAACGGCATCAACGTCGTGCTCAAGGACGTTGACACCCCTCTAGTCGAGAAGGGACTAGCACGAGTCCGCGGCTTCGTGGACGAACTGGTCCGGTTCCACGAGAGTCGTCCGGAAAAGGAGGTCGAGCGGGTCACTGAGCTCACGGGAGGGCTCACCGAGGAACAGAAGTCCAAGGTCCGCGCGAAGCTTGCTCCGAAGTTCTCGCGCGCGCGGGGCGATGAGGTGATCGCCCGGGTCCATGGGACGACCGAGTACGCACCGTTCTCGGACGTCGACCTCGTCATCGAAGCGGTGTTCGAGCGGATGGAGGTGAAGCGTCCGGTGCTCGAAGCGCTCGATGCGGTGGTCCCTGAGCACGCGGTGATCGGCTCGAACACTTCGTCGCTCTCGATCACCCGCCTCTCGCGTGGTTTGAAGCATGCGCGACAGACGCTCGTGGTCCACTTCTTCAACCCTGTCACGACGCTTCCGCTGGTCGAGGTCGCGGGCGGTGTCGATACTCGGGACGATGTGATCACCGACACGATCGACTTCCTGCAAGGGCTCCGGAACCACCGGTACCCACTCGTTCCGGTTCGCGTGAAGGAGAGCCCGGCGTTCCTCGTGAACCGGCTCCTCATCCCGGTCCTGAACGAAGCGGCGTTCGCGCTCGATGAGGGGGTCGCATCATCCCGGGACATCGACATCGCGATGAAGACCGGTGCCGGCATGCCGATGGGTCCGTTCGAACTCGCCGATATGATCGGTCTGGACGTCTGTCTCGAGGTCGCCGAGACGCTCTTCCGGGAATACGGCGACCCGAAGTACCGCCCTGCACCGTACCTCCGTCGACTGGTGGACGCCGGACACCTGGGACGGAAGACCGGGAAGGGCTTCTACGAGTACTCTACCTGAACTTCGTAAGGGGGAGAGCCCGTCGAGATCGGACGGTCCTGAGAGGGGGCGAACGAAAATGAAGTTCCCGTCACAAGAGTGGGCGATGGCATTCCGCGATGCGATCAACGAGAACGTGGCGTACCGCGAGGCCGCGCGTGCGTGGGAGGGGGATATCCTGTTCCTCGTCCGCTCGCCCGACCCTGCCGGCGTCGCTCCTGGAGTCCACCTCGCGCTAGCCCACGGGGAGTGCTCGGAGGCGACGTTCCACGCCGACGCACGGGAGGTCGCGAGCGAGTTCGTCTACGAGGGTTCGCCGGAGAACTGGCAGCGGCTGCTTTCTGGCCAGGTCGACCCGGTCAAGGCGATCCTCGACGGAACGTTCCGAATCAAGGGGAACCTCGCGAAGGCGATGCGGTTCACGCGCGCGGCGAAGGAGCTGGTCGAGACCGCCGCAAAGGTCCCTACGGACCCCTGAATCGACCGCGAACGTTCACGCCGGCTGCGAGCCGGCCGGCGGTACCGAGACCGGAGCGGCAGGCGCCGGGACGGAGGCCGTAGTCGGAGCGGTCGGCTTGGCCGGGGAGGCGGCAGGGGGCGCGGCCGCCGGCTTCGGCGGCATTGTGGGAGGTTTCGGAGGCGGAGGCATGAGGCTCTTGGTGAGGAACGCCACGATCCGCGTCCATGCCGCCTCTGCCGGACCTACCTCGTACGCCGAGAGGTCCCGCGCGAGGAAGTCGTGCCTCACCCCCGGGATGTCCACGAACTCGATCGGGGCCTTCGTCGTGGACTGTGCCGCGACGAGCTGGTCCCACGCCTTAGCCGAGGCTCGGTCCGAGGTGCCGCGCACGCAAAGGATGGGTGCGCTCACGAGCTTGGCGAGGTCCGGCGGTCGAACCGGCATCGGGTAGGCCAGGGCGACCGCGGCGAGCCTGGTCTCCTGGGCGGCGAGCGCGAGCGCGAGGCTGGCCCCGTACGAGGTCCCAAACACCGCCGCCTTCGATGGGTCGACCATCTCCCGGGACCGAAGATAGTCGAGGGCATCTCGGTAGAACTGGAGCAGTTGAACGACCCTGGAGGAAGTGACCGCCACGCCGCCACGGAACTGCGCGCTCGACCGGAGGGCGACGTGCAGCACCGGCCCGACCCCGTCGGATTTGACGACGTCCGGGACGAGGACCTCGAATCCTTCGCGCGCGAAGCGGATCGCGGCGTCGAGCAGGGTGGTGGTCATCCCGTACGTGTCGGGGGTGATCAGTACCACCGGGTGCTTCACCCGCTTTGTGGGGGAGAGGACGATCCCTTGGGCCCTTCCCCCGGAAACCGCGGCGGTCTCGAAGGTGACCCGTTCGCTCCGGTAGAGCGGCGCGGGCACGCCCGGCTTCTTATCGGTCTTGAGCCACGTCTTGTTGAGGAAGTCGATCACGCAGAGCTTGAACCGCTCCTTCGTGAGGACGACGACCGCCTGGCGGGTCCCGCAGATGTCGCACACGCCGATGATACCGCTACCGAACTGAGCGTCGGGAAGATCCAGCAAACGGTCATCGTCGCGCATCGGTACCGAAGGGGAACGCTCGCACGAGCCGAGGCCGATTCATAACCGTTGCCGACGCCGCGCGGCCTCGCCTGGGGCAACCCGAAGGGACGTCCCCTCGGACCGCGCGAGACCGGGACGCAGTTCGAGGTGGTGGCGGTCACGCGGAACAAAGACATCGACGCCGGCTTTGCGAAGGCGCGCCGCGAGGGCCCGGTCGGCCGTGACCACGGCCGCCCGCCGGGCGAGGGCCGCATCGATGACCGCCGCGTCCCCGCGGGAGTCGGTCCGAATCGAAGGGAGACGTTCGGCGAGAGCGAGCGCGACGATGGCCCCTCGTACCCCTCGGGCGACCAGACGCCGAAGTTCCTCGAGGACGGAAGTGGGCACCGCGATCCGAGAACCGGGTCGAATCCGCTCTACCTCGGGTCCGAGAGGGAATCTCGTGCGGGCCGGAAGCAGCAGAGCGTTGGTGTCGACGAGGACGAGGCCTCCGGGGCGAGTGCTTCCCCGGCTATGGCCGAGAGAGGACGAGCCCGAGCTTGTCCCGGTCGTGTTCGGCCTCCCCCCGACGCCCTTTGAGGAGGTATCTCTGGGCCTTCTGGTTGGCGGTCTTCGGGATCTCGTCAAGGAACTCGATGTATTTCGGCACCATGAAGAACGGCATGTTCGTGATGCAGAATTCGAACAGCTCCTTCGGCGCGACCTTCGCGCCGGGCTGGACCTGCACGAACGCTTTCACGTCCTCCTCGCCGAGCTCGGACGGTACCCCGACGACGACCGACTCGAACACCGCCGGATGCCGGTTGAGGACCGACTCGACGTCGTACGGCGCGAGGTTCTCTCCCCGCCGGCGGATCACGTCCTTCTTCCGGTCGATGAAGTAGTAGTAGCCGTCGGCGTCGCGTGTGACGTAATCGCCCGTATGGAACCAGAGGTTCCGCCACGCCTCGACCGTCTTCTCGGGCTTGTTGAGGTAGCCCGAAAACATCGTGAACGCGCTCGTCGGCCGAACGACGAGCTCGCCGCGGGTGTTCGGAGGAACCGGGCGGTCCTCGTCGTCGACGACGTCCGCCTCGACGAACCCGAGCGGCGTGCCGACCGACCCTACTCGGATGGCGTCGGGAGGGTTCATCAGGGTCGTGCAGCCGCACTCCGTCATGCCGTACAGCTCGATGATCGTGAGGCCGAAGCGCCTCTCGAAGTCGGCCCAGACCGCCTTGGTCGTACCGGCCGTGAGCGCCGTGCGGACCGTGTGGGTCCGGTCGGTCGGCTTCTCGGGCTGCTTGTAGAGGATGTTGATCATCGCGATGAGCAGCGAGATGTGCGTCGCGCCGAGCTTCGCCGCGGTCTCCCAGTAGGTGCTTGCATGAAAGCGCTCGTCGAACGCGGCCGTGAGGTCGTTCAGGAGGGCGTTGAGCGCGGTCATCTCCTGGGCATTGCAATGGAAGAGCGGGAGCCCAGAGTAGAGCACTGAAGTCGGGGTAAGGCGGCTCCGGAGCCCGATCTCACGGGGGGTGGTGATCAGCTTCTGGTGCGGGATGATCGCACCCTTCGGTGGGCCGGTGGTCCCGCTCGTGTACATGATCGAGGCCGGATCGCTCGGTCGAACCCCCGGAAGAGGAGTGAACTCCCGGTCGGCGGGCAAGTCAGTGTATGGAGAGGTGCCGGCCGGAACCTTTGCGTCCGCACCCTCCGGGGTCACGACCCACTCGTGCGGAACCTTCAGGCCCTCTCGGAACGGCGAATACGGCTCCCAGAGCCGATGGTCGATCACGAGCCCTGAGGGAGCGCTGTCCGCGAGCTCATAGCGGAGGATCTCGCCCTTGAGCCCCGTGTTGAGAGGTACGAGGATCGCGCCCCGCTTGGCCGCGCCGAACCAGACCATCGGGAATTCGGGAGTGTTGAACAGCAGGGTCGCGACCCGGTCCCCTACCCCTATCCCGGCGGCCGCGAGACCCTGCGCGATCCGCTCGGAGCCGTCGTCGAGCTCTGCGTAGGAGATGTCCCGGGTGGCGAACCGGAAGGCGGGCCGCCGACCGTTCTTGCTCGCCTTTCGACGGATGAGGTCTCCCAGCGTTCCGTACTCCTCTCCCGGGTCGAGCACGAGGAAACGAGGAAGGTCGTCGGTCCATAAGCTTCGTGGAGAGGAGCTTTCTTAGCGAAGGGGGGGCTCGGTTTGGACGTGTCCGTCCGCAGCGCCCCCTACCGCCCGAGGGCACCGATCGTCCCCGAGCTCTCGGCCGGAGCGGTCATCGTCTCGGCCTCTGGCAATGAAACGTTGTTGCTCCACCAGCGCGACGAGGACCGCTGGTGCTTCCCGAAGGGGCACGTCGACCCGGGGGAGTCGCTCTCCGGGGCCGCCCTCCGCGAGGTCCGGGAGGAAACGGGGCTCACGCGCGTTCGGCTCGGTCCCGAGGTTGACGTGGTCTCGTACCGGTTCTACCGACCTTCCGAGCGACGGAATGTGTTCAAGACGGTGGTCTACTTTCTCGCTTCCACCTCGCAGCGCACCCTCCGACCGGAACGGATCTTCGACCGTGCCGAGTGGATTCCGCTCGGCCGGGTTCGGGGCATGTTGAAGTTCGGGACGGACCGCCACGTGATCGAAGCCGTCCTGCGCAAAGACGCCCCGCCGTCCTTCCGCTCGGGGAAACCGTCGACCTGAGTCGGTTCGAAGAAAGAACAAGGGGAATGGGTTGGGTGGGCCCCTTTTCGGGGACCCACCGTCGGGCGCGCGTCCTCGTTAGGGTCGGAGGTGCGGCCCGTCGTCCGGCTGTTCGCCGCTCGACGGACCCATCGCAGGCGGAGAGAGGGCCGCGGCGGGGGGAACGCCGTTCGGCCAGCTCTCGCCGTACCCGCCGACCAGACCCTTCTGGGACTTGCGCCGGGCGTAGGAGCGCCACTCGATGACTCCGACCGTCCCGACGACGACCGCCACCGCTACTCCCACCAGCGCGACCAGGAGTCCGCCGATGGGGCCCGCTGCCGCGGCGCCGCCGCATCCGTTCTTGAGACAGTTCGCTTCGGCGTTCGCCTGCGCGACGGACATCGGCTGCCCAGTGACCGTCCCCGAGGGGGACGAAGAGACGGCTGGGGTGGTCTGGCTCACTGGAGTCTCGAGGGCGTTGACCGACGTGTCGGCCGCCCCGAAGGTCGTCGAAGCTGCCGTCACGCTGAGCCCACCCGGTCCCGAGCTGATGTAGAGTTCCTGCTCGGAGATTCCGGCCGACCCCATCGAGACGGAGTCGTAGTCGTGGGACGCGGTTCCGAACACGTCGAAGGCGTGCGGGACCCAGAGGAACCCATCGTAGTTGTCAAAGACTCCCTGGACCACGATCACCACACCGGTTCGGGTCTTGCCGTCGCGCCAGACGGGGGGCGCTGTGTGGACCTTGAAGCCCGTGAGGTTCACGGTCCCGGTTCCGCTCAGCGAGCCCGCCTTGGAGCCCGACCCCGACATCGTCGTGCCGTTGTACCCCTGGTCGTTCCAGGAGTAGCTGACGTTCCAGGACGCCGAGGGGTTCGCCATCGCCGAAGAGTTCCACTCGTTGACGCCGGAGAGGTTGAGCGGGATCAGGCCGAGCGACGGGGTGAACGAGGTCGACGCTTGACCAACGCCGAGCACGTTCAGCGAAGCGCTCGCCGTGTGGCCGCCCACCGTCTTCGCGATCGACTCGGTGATCGAGGCGTTGATGGACGCCGAGGCGTTGTCGACCCCGAGCGCTGGGACCGGCTGGCCGTCCACGTAGACGACCGACTGGTTCGTTACGTTCGCGAAGCCGAGGTCCGCTTCGTCACCGTGGTAGTTGTACGTCACCGTGACGGCCGAGTTCGTATAGGTCGCCGCGATCGAGATGCCGACCGTTCGCTGCTCTTCGACCATCCAGGTTCCCGGCAGCGTCGGGGTGACCGTGAACACGACGGTCCATCCGAACGACGAGACCCATGAGATGTTCCCAATATCGGACTGCAGGGATTCGTTGAACCACCCCTGCCCTCCGTAAGCCCATTGGGTCGACGGATCAGCCGACGCTGCGCTCGTGACCGGTGCCGCGCTCGCCGCGCCGGACAGCGCGGGGATCGCCACGAAGGCCATGAGAAGCGCGACGCCTGCCGCCGCGGCCCATCCTTTCGTTCCGCCGATTTTCGCCATCTTCGTTTTCCTGACGGAGCTCATTCCGTCACTCGACCTTAGTCGGGGATCCCCGACATAAGGCGGTGTTCCGAGAGCCGCGGCGGTCGTTAGACCCCATGCGACGCCATAGCACGGGCAAGGCCACGACCCGCACGACTCGAGTTCCTCGCTAAGCGGGAGGCTCGAACCCTGGAATGTGGAAATGGGCCGAAGGTAGCAGTGCGATTGAGGAGGCATACCCTGCGTCGGCGTGTCGGGCGACCCCAAGACCAGGGTCGTTGTGCAGCACCCGGCCGATCCTGCGGTCCGCCTCGGGGGTTCCGTCGGCCACGACGACGAGTCCCGCGTGGATCGAGTTCCCGATCCCCACGCCGCCACCATGGTGCACCGACACCCAGGTGGCGCCGCTCGCGACATTGAGGAGAGCGTTGAGGACCGGCCAGTCCGCTATCGCATCCGACCCGTCCCGCATCGATTCGGTCTC
>DATJVA010000019.1:0-8539 GCA_035502015.1 Thermoplasmata archaeon
CCTACTTCCTGATCGGGATGATCGTGATTCTGGTCGCGGTAGTCTTGGCGGTCGGTTCGTGGCTTCGTCGCAAGCCACCCGCGACCATGCTCCCGGCGCACTCGACACCGCCACCCGCCTCTCCTCCCGCGAGCTGATTCGGGGGCAAAGTGCAGTTCGATGGCTCTCGACCCTTCGACCCTCGCTAACGCCGCGAGAGCCGGCATCTTCCATCAGGCGCGTTGAGGAGGCACCGAGGGGGCCCCGGCGAAATGCAGCTTCTGAGAGGAGACGCGCCGCGTTGTGGACGCTACCAGGATCGATAGAAATCTGGGTGGTACGGGAACTCCCCGTCCGCGCTTCTGCCACCTCCGCCCTGTCCGTTCGGATGCTCCTCCAACCGATGGGTCCAACGAGGGCGGGGCGAAATGCGTTCGATTACGAGTGCTCGCTTCCGGGTTGCATCGAAACTCCAGCACCCGCGTCCCGTTCGCCCGGCCGCAGCTCGCGAGCGCGTCGAGCGCCGGTTTCTTCATCTCTCGCCCGCCGAAATACCGAGACCCGGTGATGCGTGGCCTCCCGAGGCACCGCCGGTTCGGACGAGCCGGGCTCGTTGTTCTTGTCACGGGTCTTGTGCTGGGGTCGGCCCTATCGGTCGCGGGGAGCGCCTTTCGGGTCATACCCGCGGGCCCGTTACAGACCCCGAGCCTTCTGGACGGGCGGACCCAGAGTCTATGCCCGATCCTCGCAACCACTCCACCTCGCTCCACGAACTTCAACAAGGCCACAACGGTGGGTTATGTCTCCGTGGGGGACCGGTTCGTCTACACATTCACTTCCGAGCCGAACGAAACCGGGGTCGCTCTTCTGGTCGTGGGTTCGGTACTTAGGTCGCGGGCGGCCGGCGAGAAGGTTTGGCTCGGAATGGGCGAACGGCCTCACTGAAAAGGCTCGCCCGGCGACCGTCGACGGTCATTCCGGTACGACGAAGGATCTGCCGATCTTCGCTTCGACCGACGGCTACGAGGTTTCGTGCCGAGGAGAAGGCCCCGTCCCGGACGAAGGCCATGGGGTAGGAGCCGAGGGACCAGCCCAGCGTCCGCCATGAGCTCTCGGAGCCGCCGACGAGACACCATCAGGCCGACCTCGGTCTCTTCGAAGTGGCGGACCCCTCGGGACGGCTCGCCGATGAGGTAGTGAATCCGGAGCACCGAGTGGTTCCCACGTCGTGAGGAGTGAGAGAGCCGGACCAAGCTCGCGGACCTCTCCTCGTGCTTCATCAGATGAAGGAATCCCGGTCGGAAGCCCGCGGGGTCGATCCACGGTTCGACGATCGCCACACCCCCCGGCTTCAGGTGACGCGCGAAGTTGGTGAACGCGGCCCTGAGGTCGCGCTCGGTCGCCAAGTGGCCAACCGCGCCGAAGGTACAGCTTACGACGTCGAACGAGCGGTCAAGCCGAAACGTTCGCATGTCGGCCTTCACGAACCGGACCTTCGGAAGGCGATGGCGCGCTACCCGGAGCATTTCGACGCTGCGGTCGAGCCCGACCACGGAGTGGCTTCGGCGCAGAAACTCGAGGTGGCGACCCGTGCCGCATGCGACGTCAAGCCAGCTCCGTCCCCCGGATCGACAGTACCGGCGGGCGAGGGTCTCGAGGCGTCGGGACTCCCCGCGGTAGTCCTTGTCGTCCACGAACGCGTCATAGTACTCCGCCAGCTTGTGGAACATGAGGGAGCGGGCGGCGGTCACGCTGGCCTCACGCTGCGTCAGCCCACCCCCGGCTCCCCGAGCCTCTGCGGCTCCCGAAGAGCGGCTTTACTCCGATCAGGAGCCCCCGATCGGAGAAGAACCCCCGACGCAGGAAGCGGGGCTTCAGGCCCGCGCTCTCCATGAGCTTCAGGAGCCGAACCGGCGGAACCATGAGCCCGCGGTCCACTTCGCGCAGGTACCGGATTCCCTTTCGTGGTTCACCTATCAGGTATGAGTACTCGATGACCGAGCGGGAGCCCTCTCGGCGGGAAAAGGCGCACCGTACAAGGGTAATGGAAGGATCTTCGTAGGTTCGAAGATGGATCAGAGCTCCCCGAAAGTCCTCCGGTGCGATCCACGGCTCGACGATCAAAACACCGCCGGGCAAAAGATGGTCCGCCATCCGACGGAACGCTCGGCGGAGGTCCCGTTCGGTGGTGAGGTGACCGATCGCGCTGAACAGACAGCTGACCACGGCGAACCTTCGGGGCAGGCGGAACGAACGCATGTCGCCCCGCGTCAGCGGAACACCCCGCAGCCGACCTCGGGCTACCTTGAGCATCTCGGCGTTGACGTCGACCCCCGCACAATCGAAGTGGCGGGAGAGCAGCTCGAGATGCTTACCGGTCCCGCATGCCACGTCGAGCCAGCTCGATCCGCCGGAACGACCATAACGTCGCGCGAGCGCTTCGAGGCGTCGGACCTCGGCGGGATAGTCCTTCCACGAGTACTGCAGATCGTAGAACTTCGCAAGGTCCGTGTACATGCGAAGCCTACCATCGGCGGTTGGAGCCTTTCCGCCCGCGAGCGACATCGGTCGACCATCTCCGCCGATAGGTCGAACGGCGCAGTGCCTATACCGCTGACGATGCCCCGGCGCCCTGTTCGAGGGACTCCGTGTCTTCCTTACGGGCTCGGAACGGGTGGTGGCGGAACCTCGCCCGGCTCGGTCTCCTTCTCGAACTCGTGGTCTTCCCACATGTCGTAGGCGATCGCTACGGCCGCAAGCTGGGTGATGATGGCGATTGCGTTCACGATGTGAAGCAGGAGAATCCCATCGTAGACCGATAGATTCGCGAGCGGGATGACCCATGCTTTCCCGACGTTGAACCAGAGAAGGAACCCAAAGACCACCGTCACGATCGAAAGGCCATACGATGCTCTCGAGACCCGCTTGACCCTCCCAGGCACCCGGGTCCTTCGCAGGCCCGCGTAGGCGTAGTAGGTGATAGGAACGATACCGACCCCGAGCACGAGATGGAAGTAAGGGACGGGCGCCGGCGGCGCGGGCCAAAGCCCCAACAGGAACTCGAGGAAGACCACCCAGATCGCGAGATACAGCGCCGACCAAAGTCGCATCGCCGTCGCCTCGCTCCACCGCCGCCCTCTCGGCTGCTTCGGCCACGGGCGGCGCCGATGTCGTCAAGTCGTCGCCGCGGGTATCAAGGCTTGGTGAAATCGCGCTAATCTCACCCGGGCGCCGGAGGGCGAACCCAGCCGCGGTTTGTCGACCCGCGACGACCGGTGTTCGTCTATCCGACGGGGAATCCGTCGAGAAAGCCCCACCAAGCGTTGAGGGAGTCCCGTAGTCCCCGCTCGGCGTCGCGCGCCGCGGCCGGGCTGTCCCGGAGGAGCCGGTGAAGCAGGCGACGCTCCGCGGCCGAGTGCTCTACGTCCGCGAATGTGTGCACCCGGAAGAACTCGTGTGCGGGCTTGGAGCGGAGCCCGTAGTGGACCCTGAGCCCGCGCGACTTCTCGGCGGCGACTTCGGGGAACTGCGACTCGTAGGCATACAGCGCGCCGAGCGCGCCGGCCGCACTGCCCGAGAGCGCGTGTCGTTCATAGGTACTCAAGAGTCGGCGCGTGGGCCCGCCGGGGCGGAGCGGGGGCGCCCGCGCGCCGATGGCGCGGGCAAAGTCGAGCCACAATTCCGGATGGGTCGGCGTGCGCCCCTCCTCATCGATCAGATTCTCGAGAAGGACTCGGCGGTCCGCGGGCGAAGGTATCCGGGAGTACGCTCCGGCGACGTACCGAGGGAAGTTGACCTCGAAGTGGTAATACTCTCCCGCGTAAGTTCGAAGCGTCTCTATCGGGAGTTCACCCCTGGACCAAGCCGTATAGAACGGGTGCTGCAGCAAGTGGCGCTTCCGAACCAGCTGGTCGAGGTCGCGGATCGTCGTCATTACTTACCCAAGCACCAGGTGGGATTCCTAGCTTTCGGTGGCCCCGCGGGGTCGGAGCTCGCGTGGAATCGCCCCGATACATGGTGCCGCACGGGTGCGGCCATAGTTCTGGCCATCGCCCCTCCGATTTTGCCATGTGACCCGGAACGAGACGGAGACCACGCCCGTGTCATCGCATCCCACCCCGGCAAGAGGGAACGTTCTTCCCAAATACATCGGGGAGGTCCCTCGGGTCCGAATGACTGACCGCGACGTCGGCCGAGACTTCGACAAGGTCTCCGTCGTCTACGACGAGACCCGTCAGCCCCTCGACGCCGAGACCATCGGCGGGTTCGAACGATTCCTTCACGAACACGCCTGGACGTCGATCCTCGAGGTCGGCGTCGGCACGGGACGAATCCTGCGCCCACTGGCGGAGAGGGGCTTCCGGGCGTTCGGTGTCGACGTCTCCCAGGGAATGCTCGCGCGAGCCTCGACCAAGGGTCTTCCCTTCTTGGTGCGCGCCACCGCCTACCACCTTCCGTTCCGGGACCGTTCGCTCGACGCCGTCCTCTTCGCCCACGTCCTCCACTTGCTCGATGACCCCGCCGCTGGCCTTCGCGAGGCCGCGCGAGTGAGCCGGGGCGGGATCCTCGCGATCATGGACCGACCGAACGAACGACCAGAGAAGGACACCCCACGCGCAATCGTTGGTCGGATCCTCGCTGAGGAGGGGTTCCCAGAGGTACTTCGCCCCGGACCTCTATCGAAGGAGCGAGAGATCCTGGCGGCTCATCCCCCGAAGGAAGTGCGGACCCTAAGCGACCGTGACGTGACCGAGCCGCTATCGGAGCAGCTCGACAGGATCGAGAAGCGTGCCTACCGGCACGTGCTGGACGTTCCACCCGATGTCCTCGACCGCGCGGTCGCGGCCGCCCGAGCTCGCGTCGGGGACCGGACCGTTACCTATCGCCGGACCGAAGCGGTCGTCTGGTGGCCACCGGTCGAGTAGGTCGCACCGAGAGCTAGGGGACGGACCCGACTTCTCGGACGAGGTTGCTACGACGAGAACCGGTGGGCCATCACGTACGGAAGAACCCCTCCGGCCCGGTAATAGTCGAGCTCGGTCGTTGAGTTGATCCGACACCGAACGGTGAAAGTCCGGGACGAGCCGTCGGCGGAAATCGCGACCACCTCCACCGTACAGCCCGGCGCCAGCGCTCCGCCGGCGGGGAGGCGCAGAGCGAAGCTCTCGCGTCCCGTCAGTCCGAGCTGTTTCCACCCCTCGCCCGGAAGGAACTGCAGGGGAAGAACGCCCATCTCGATCAGGTTCGTGCGGTGGATCCGCTCGTAGCTCTCGGCGATCACCGCTCCGACGCCGAGCAGGCGCGGTCCTTTCGCCGCCCAGTCCCGCGAACTGCCCTGGCCGTAGCTCTTCCCGGCGAGCACGATGAGCGGAGTCCCCTCGGCGCGGTATCTCTCGGCGGCTTCGAACACCGTGGTCGTGGTGCCCGACGGGGAGTGGAGTGTGTACCCCCCTTCCCTGCCGCCCCCCAGCTCGTTCTTCAGGCGGACGTTGGCGAACGTCCCGCGGATCATCACCTCGTGGTGCCCCCTACGGGACCCGTACGTGTTGAATTCGGACGCCGGAACCCCTCGGGCGGTGAGGTACTTTCCCGCCGGCGAGTCGAGGGGGATCTCGCCCGCCGGTGAGATGTGGTCGGTCGACACCCGGTCGCCGAGGACGACAAGCGCTCGCACTCCCTGTGCGAGCGTCCCCTCCCGGGGCAGCCACGGTGGCGGAAGCTCCAGGTACGGTGCGACCGCGAGATAGGTGGAATCGGAGGACCACTGGTACTGCGGTCCGGTGGGTGGGTCCAGCGCCTCCCATCGGTGGTCTCCGACTTCGATCGTGCGATACTTCTCCGCGAACAACGACGCGTCGATGCTCGACTCCACGATGCGGCGCACCTCCTCGGCGGGCGGCCACAGGTCCCGTAGGTGGACGGGTCGGCCATCCGGTCCTTTGCCGATCGGTTCACGCGTGAGGTCAATGTCGATGCGCCCGGCGAGGGCGTAGGCGACGACCAGCATCGGAGAGGCGAGGTAGTTGGCCCGCACCTCGTTGTGGATCCGTGCCTCGAAGTTCCGGTTCCCGCTCAGCACCGCCGCCACGAAGAGGTCCCGTTCCTTGACCTGCTGGCTCACCGCGGGGAGGAGGGGTCCCGAGTTGCCGATGCAGGTCGTGCATCCGTAGCCGACGACCTCGAATCCGAGCTGATCCAGGTAGGGGAGCAGGCCGGCGCGTTCGAGATAACCGGTGACGACCTTTGACCCGGGCGCAAGGGACGTCTTGACGTGCGGAGGAACGGAGAGACCGAGCTCGACCGCCCGCTTCGCGATGAGCCCCGCTCCGACCATCACGCTGGGGTTCGAGGTGTTCGTGCAGCTCGTGATCGCGGCGATGACCACCGAACCGTCGTCGACCGGCGGGGTGGAGGGTCCACGGGACGGGCTCGAAGAGGGCGGTCGCCCCTTTCGATATCCGGCGAGAGCAGTGCGGAAGGAGGACGGAGTTTCCGCGAGAGGGACCGCTTCCTCAGGGTTCTTCGGGCCCGAGAGCATCGGGACGATCGACCCGAGGTCGATCCGGAGAAGGTCGTCGTAATCGACGGACCCGGCGGACGGCGACCCCCACAGCCCTTGGGCTCGCGCGTACGCCTCGACCCGTGCGACGAGTTCGGGGCTCCGCCCCGTCCCGCGAAGGTACGCCACGGTCGCCTCATCGATCGGGAAGAGGGCGGCGGTCGCTCCGTACTCCGGGCACATATTCGAGACCGTGGCCCGGTCCGGCACGGAGAGATGACCGACCCCCGGACCGAAGAACTCGACGAACCTGTCGACGACCCCCTTCTCGCGGAGGCGACGTGTCACGGTCAGGACGAGGTCGGTCGCGGTGGCCCCCTCGGGGAGGGCACCGGTCAGTTCCACTCCGACGACCACCGGCCGCGCGAGGAAGTACGGCTCGCCGAGCATCACGGCCTCCGCCTCGATGCCGCCGACCCCCCAACTGAGCACCGATACGCCGTTCACCATCGTCGTGTGGGAGTCCGTGCCGATCACCGTGTCCGGGAAGGCGACCCGCTGGCCGTCGACTCCCCGCACCTGGACGACCGTCGAGAGGTGTTCGAGGTTGACCTGATGGCAGATCCCGTTGCCCGGAGGCACCACGTGGACGTTCGTGTAGGCGTCCTTTGACCAGCGGAGGAATCGGTACCGCTCACCGTTCCGCTCGTACTCGCGGTCGAGGTTGATTGCGATCGACCGGGGAGACCCGAAGCTGTCGACCTGGACAGAGTGGTCGATGATCAGGTCGACCGGAACGACCGGGTTGACGCGCCGCGGATCGATACCGTGGCGCACCGCCGCGTTTCGCAGGGTGGAGAGGTCGACGACGACAGGGATCCCCGTGAAGTCCTGCAGCAACACTCGCTCCGGGTAGTAGGCGAACTCCGTTCCATCGGGGATCGGCGAGCCGTTTGCCAGGGCCACGAGGGAGCTCGGGTCAGTGACCTTGGGGTCGAAGTGCCGGAGGATGTTCTCCAGAAGCACTCGGACCGTCCGGGGCCGTCGCGCCAGTCGGGCTGGGTCCACTCCCGCGAGTCGCTCCGGCCGGAAGATCGTCGCTCGTTCATTTCCCCACGATACCGTGTCGGAGACGCGCAGCGGGTCAGGCAGGCTCATGCGGGCCGCAGGATACGAACGTTTTTGGGTTCTTTGACCGGGCCCGGTCAATCTTGAGGGAGGGCGACGACCCTTGTCCAACCGAGCTTTACGAGCGTGCCCGGGGGTGGTACGGGGTCCCGGGTCCGCAGTTCGAGGCGCTGCCCCGTGTCGGTCCGCACGACCGCTTGGTTCTCCGGACCTACCGGGCCGGCGACCAGGATCGTCGCGGGTAGTCCCACGGCCGACGCCGGCAGGATCGAAAGGTCGCCCGGCCACACCGCCATCGGTCCGTCCGGTCCATCGAGGATGTTGTATCCGAGGAAGCGCGCCGCGCGGACGGACCCCGGGTGACGGAAGACGTCGGCCGGAGGACCCTCTCCGTGGAGCGCACCATCGAACAGCAAACCGACTCGGTCCCCAAGAAAGAGACCTTCCTCCCGGTCGTGGGTCACGTGGATCGCGGACATCCCGAACGCGCGAAGGACCTGGCGGAACTCCGACCGAAGCTCGGCCTTCAGCTCGACGTCGATCGACGCGAACGGCTCGTCCAGAAGTACGAGCCGCGGGCGGGCGGCAAGGGTGCGGGCCAGCGCGACCCGATGCAGTTCGCCGCCCGAAAGTTGGTTCGGCCTTCGGTCCTCGAACCCGGCGAGATGGAGCAGGTCGATGAGGCGGGCGATCTCCTCCCGTACCTCCGTGGCAGGTCGGCGGCGGAGGAGAGCGCCGTAGGCGATGTTCTCGAGGACCGAACGGTGCGGGAAGAGCGCCGGGTCCTGGAACATCAGGGCGATCCCCCGTCGATGCGGCGGAAGGTGCGTGATGTTCACGCCGTCCAACCGGACGGTCCCACGAACGGGGCGTTCCAAACCCGCGAGGCATCGGAGCAGCGTCGTTTTACCGGAACCGTTCGGACCGAGCAAG
>DATJVA010000020.1:0-2531 GCA_035502015.1 Thermoplasmata archaeon
GGGGGCGACGAAACTTCCGAGCCAAGCGGCCCAGCCGAGGGCGAACATCCCGAGACCGACGGATCCGACCGTCGTGAGCGAGACCACGGCGTCGGCCTTGAGCGGGGGCGTCGCCCTGGAGAGCCTCAGGAAGCCGCGCGCAAAGAGGACGAACGAGAGGAGCGCGACCGCCGCGCCGGCGATCAGCCCGTAATTGAGCGCGAAGACCGCTCCGGCAGACACCGCGAGTCCGTTCGCCCCGTAGGCGATCTTCGTGGAAACCGGAATGGGCGAGAACAACGACCCGACGACCCACAGGGCGATCGCGCTCCCCCAGATCAGGAGCTGACCCAGCAATCCGACGACGCCCGCGACCTTGAGCTGACGAAATCCTTCTCGGGCATCTGATCGGTGGAAAGAGGTGCCGACCGTAGCCGGGGGTGCTGGGCCGCCCACGTATCAATCATGGGCGGGGCTGACTTAACGCGGACGACACGAAAATCAAGAAAACGTATAGTCGACGTTCGTCTTCCCATCCTCCCAAGGCGGGCTCGGATGCACGAGTTGACTGCCTCCGAGGCGGCGACGATCCTCTCGATCCTCTCGAAGGACGGCGGGACGGAGAGCTCGGACATCGGCCCCACGGGAATTCCCGCCTCGACCTTCTATGCCACCCGCCGCAAGATCTACGAGGCCGGTTGGCTTTCGGACCGTTACGTGCCCCACCCGTGGGGGATCGGCATCCGGGCGATCGATTGCACGCTCGTCCGGCCCGGTCCGGCCGAAAGGGTTCGAGTGGAGAGGGACCTCGCCTCCTCCGCAGAGAACGTGGTTCTGTGGTCGGGCCTGAACGTTCTCCTCAGCATCTCCTTTCGACAGAAAGGCGAAGCCAGGAAGATCGAGAACGGCACGACGGTCTCGATCACCGCCGACTCCGGTTCCGTTCCGGTCTACTTCGACTACTCGCGCTCGTGGTCGCGGTTCATTCGAGTCGAAAGGGAGACCGGCTATCCCCGGTCCTTCGGAGAGGTCCCCTCTCGCGCGGAGCGGCCGGTTCCTTCGGCCGTGCCCGGGTTGATACTGCAGGACCAGAACGGTGGGGACTCCGATCCACCCACCCGTCGCTGGCATTCCTCTGCCGGGCTCTCTCGGATCGAGCAACGACTGCTGGAGCGTGGCATCCTCCGAAGTCGAACCTTCCTCAGTCCGGACGCCGTTCCCCCGTATGATGGCCGCGCGCTTGGGGAGATCGTCTTCTTGACGGGGAGGCTTCGCGAGGGGGTCTCTTCGGCCGACGTCCTGTCGGGATTGGACGGTCAATGCCATGTCTCCCCTATTCTCTTGGCGGACGATGGGACGAACGTCCTCATACTTGCCTTGGGGCAGGTGGGGGCTGGGGCGTCGGTTCGGACGAAGGTCCCACGGGCCGCGGGGCCGGTAGCTGCCACGCTCGACTCCCATCTGAAGGACCTCCAGATGATCGTCGAACATGTCGACAGCCTGCGCAAGCTTGTCGATCACAGGTATGACCGGCTGTTCCCCCGACCTCGAAGCGCGGGAACTGTCCCGACCCCTGGGATTACGGAATGATTCGGTCCACCCCCGGTTCGAGCCGATGTTCGCCCCATGCGCCCCCGGCCGAGATTCGTCTGATGAGCCGACTCTCGACCCGGGGGTCGCGGGCGGATCCGGGGCCCTCGAATTGGAACCCAGCCCCTCGTTGGGATCGCAGTCGCGCTTCGTAGGCTCGCCCGCTCCGAGGGGAACGGAATGGGGTCTGAGGGGGGAGGATGTCTACGACCTCAAGTCGCCATGCCGCCGACACCGGCTCTGCAGGTACTCCTTTCGATCGCGCAGAACCCTTTGAGGATGAGCCACACGGCGAGCGCCATCTCTTGGCCGGCAATCGGGACGGCTTAGACGCAAGGGAACGTGCCATGCATGCCGAAGAGCCCGAGAGCCATCACGAAGGCGGCGGAGCACTGCGTGGCGGGCTCCGGGCGCGGGTCGGCACAGTCGGACCACGGGGGCCGCCCTGCGATTCATCGCTGCCGTGACGGACCCCGTAGCGAGGTGGAGTGACGCTTGAATATGGGGAGTCAGGTTGCACGTACATGAACGAACCGGCGGGAGCCCTCCCTCTTCCCCGGCCCCCACCGCCGCCTGGGTTCGACCGGGCGGCCTTCGACGCGACCCTCCGGGAGGTGGATCGCGCCGCCGTCAGCGTAAGGACCCTCTTTGACGGCGAACGGACGACGTACCTCCGGGCCGACGGGATCTTCGTTCTGGCCATGGCCTCGCTTCTATTCCCGTTCTCGGAGTCACTCGGCTTTGGTTGGCCGGAGTTGTGGCTACCCTCGGGACCTTTCCTTGCCCTCGGACTCATCCTGACCGTGTTTCCGACGTGGTGGCAACGCGCCATGACCCGCCTGCTCCCCGGGAAGTGGGTGCTCCCCCCGGTTGAAACCGGGCCTCCGACCCCGGACCTCAGCCGGTCCGTTCGCGTCATTGGTCAGTTGTGGAAGGACTGGGACAACCTCCAGCGGTTTTCG
>DATJVA010000021.1:0-9917 GCA_035502015.1 Thermoplasmata archaeon
AGGAGCCCGTGGCGATCGCACAGCTCGCGCAGCCCGGGCAGGAAGTCGTCCGGCGGGACCACGTAGCCGCCCTCGCCGAGGATCGGCTCGACGAGCACCGCGGCCGGCAGATCGAATCCCGAGTGCGGGTCGGAGAGGACGTGTTCCAGGTACGCGAGGACGCCGGCGGCGGAGCCCGGCTCCCCGAGGACCGGGCGGAACGGGTCGGGGTAGGGGACCCGGATCGTCCGGGCGCCGAGGAACGCGGACGTCGCCCGGTACCGTCGGCCGCTGGTGAGCCCGGCGGCCCCCCCGTGCACCCCGTGGTACGCTCCGGAGAAGACGACGGTCCCGTGCCGGCCGGTCGCGTGCTCGGCGAGGTTCACGGCGGTCTCGACCGCATCGCCGCCGGTCACGGTGAGGAAGATCCGCGCGCGTCCGCGGAGGTCGCCCGGAAGGACCGCGACGAGCCGGCGAAGGAACTCGATGCGCGCCTCCGTCGGCAGCTCGAGCGTGTGCCAGACCTGGGCGAGCTGGCGCTCGATCGCGGCCTGGATGCGCGGGTGCCGATGACCGAGGTTGAGGACGCAGATCCCGGCGACCCAGTCGATGAACCGGTTCCCGTCGACGTCCTCGATCGTCGCGCCGCGCGCCTCCCGGATCGCGATCGGGAAGTGCCGCGCGTAGGCGACGGCGTCGGTCTCGAGGAATCGCTGGTCCTCGAGGAGGGCCCGCGAGCGGGGTCCGGGCGGGGCGACCGCGATCCGGGGCGCGTCGGGGAAGCTGAGCCACTCGGTCGTCATCCGTCGGCCCCGTACACGGCCCGTGCGTTAAGAACCCGTCGCGCCCGCCCGCGCGCCCCGCCGGACCGGTCGGCGGGCGGAGCCTTGAAGAGTCGACCGGGCTCCCCGGCCCCTCGGGGGGCCCCGATGGACGATCGGCTCGCGAGCGCGGTCTCCGCGTACCGCGCCCGGACGCCGCGGTCCGCCGCGATCTGGGAGGAGGCGGCCCGCCGGACCCCCCTCGGGGTCCACAGCAACTACCGGTACTTCGACCCGTACCCGTTCTACGTGCGGTCGGCGAAGGGCGTGACGCTCTGGGACGCCGACGGGAACCCCTATCTCGACTTCAACATGGCGTTCGGCTGCCTGCAGAGCGGCCACGCGCACCCGGCGCTCGTGTCGGCGCTCGCGGCGCAGCTCGAGGCCGGATCGGTGTACGGCTACGAGTCCGTCGACGCGCCGGGGGTGGCGGACCGGCTCTGCCGGAGGTTCGGTCTCCCGAAGGTCCGGCTCAGCACCACGGGGCTCGAGGCGACCCATCACGCGCTTAGGTTCGCGCGGGCGTTCACCGGACGGTCGCGCGTCGTGAAGTTCGAGGGGTGCTACCACGGCTCGCACGACCCGCTCCTGGTCGGGGTGAAGCCGAACGCCGAGGCCGCGGGGGATCCGAAGCATCCCCGGTCCGTGGCGGCGGGCCCGGGGATCCCGGACGCGGTCTCCCAGGGAACCCTCGTCGCCCCGTTCAACGACCTCGACGCGACCCGGGCGATCGTCCGGAACCACCGTTCCGACGTCGCCGCGATCATCCTCGAACCGATCCCGATGAACATGGGGTTCATCCTGCCGGAGGACGGCTTCCTCGAGGGCCTCCGGTCGCTCTGCGACGAGGTGGGCGCCCTCCTCATCTTCGATGAGATCAAGACCGGCGCGAAGTACCCCCGCGGGGCCGCCGGCCGCTTCGGCGTCACGCCCGACCTCCTCACGCTCGGGAAGTCCGTGGCGTGCGGCGTGCCGCTCTCGGCGGTCCTCGGGCGGGAGGAGATCTTCGCCCGGGTCGGACCTCGCAAGGTCGCCCACGCCGGCACGTACAACGCGAATCCCCTCTCGCTGACCGCGTGCCGGGTCTCGCTCGACGCGATCCTTACGGACGAGGCGCTCCGCCGCTCGGCCGAGCTCAACGCGCGGCTGGCGCGGGGGTATGACCGGGTCCTCGGGGAGGCGGGGGTGACGGCGCACGTCGCCGCCGACGGCGTCTCGGGGACCGTCTTCTTCGCGGACCATCCGGTGCGGGACTGGCGGAGCTTCCTCACGGTCGACGGCGACCGATCGCTCCTCTACCTGTTCCTCGGCCTCAACCGGGGGTTGATCCCGTCGGGGACGGGCCCCGACGAGCAGTGGACGATCTCGGTCCAGCACACCCCTAAGGACATCGACCGTCATCTCGAGATCCTCGGGACGTTCGCGGGCGAGCTCGCGGGGGCGCCGCGTGCCGGCGAGATCGAAGAGGCGGTCTAGCCCGAGCGGTCGGCCCCGGGAGCTCGATCGGGCTCCCCGGCCGGGCGGCCACGGAGCCCGGTTCGACGCGCACCTGCATCTCTCCCGGTACTGGCCCGACCTCGCGCGGACGGGCTATTCCCGGGGAATCGACTTCTCCGTCAAGGGACTCCTTCGCGAGCTCGACGCCGAGGGGATCGGGGCCGGGCTGGTCCTGCAGCTCCCCGAGGCGCCGACCGTCGCGGCGACGCTCGAGGAGGGGGAACAGCTCCGGCGGGAGAGCCGCGGGCGGCTTCTCCGGACGTCGACGGTGGACCCGACGCGGGGGCGCGAGGCGGTCGCGGCGGCGATCGCCGCGTGGTCGGCCGAGACCGACCTCGCGGCGCTCAAGCTGTATCCCGGGTACCGGTCGTTCTACCCCCACGATCGCCGGCTCGAGCCCGTGTACGATTTTGCGGCCCGTCGCGGACTTCCAGTGTTGTTCCACCAGGGCGACACCCTCGATCGCGGCGGGCTCGTGAAGTTCGCCCGGCCGATCGAGGTCGACGAGGTCGCCGTTCGGTTCCGGGACGTGCGGTTCGTCCTGTGCCACCTCGGGAACCCGTGGATCGAGGAGGCGGCGGAGATCGTGTACAAGAACGAGAACGTCTACGCGGACACCTCGGGCCTCCTGGGCCATCCGACCCTCCCGTTGTTCGACGGGATGGTCCGCCGGATCGTCCATCGGCTCGGCCATGCCCTCGAGTCGATTGGCGGAGTCGACCGGATCCTCTACGGCTCGGATTGGCCCTTGGAATCGATCCGGACCGCCGTCGGGATCGTCGAGCAGCTTCCCCTTGGACCGGAGGACCGGGAGCGGATCCTCGGCGGCAACGCGCGCCGCCTCTTCCACCGGTTCCTGCCCGAGGTTCCGCGGGCACGCGAAAAGCCGACGCCCCAAGTTCGTACCGCCGGGAGTTAACCCGGCGGAGAAGCCCGTACCGATGGCCCGCACCCGCGGCCCGACCGGGGCCGGATCGATCCCGCCGGCGTCCCCGGGCAATCCCCGCCCGATCCCGCGCGGGCGGGGCCGGGGCGGCCACATCCGCACCGACCCGGCGAGGCGCTGATCCGATGGACCCCGCGCCGCTCCCGTCGCTCGCCACGGTGGCGTTCCCGTACGTCGAGCTCGCGGCTCTCATGGTCGCCGCGAACGTCTACATCCTCGTCCTCCTGTTCCCGCGGCCCCGGCCGTCGCCGACGCTCGCGACAATCGTCCTCGTGGTGGGGCTCCTCGTCGCCGCCCTCGGGCTGTGGGGCGCCGCGATCTACGCGGTGCTGAGCCCGAGCGATGCGGCGACGATCGCGGTCTTCCTGGCGGCGAACAGCATGATGTCGGTCGCCGGGGCGTGGCTCATCGCGCTGTTCTACCGGGCCGAGGAGCACCGGGTCGCGCCGCGGTCGTGGACCTGGCCCGGACTGCTCGCGCTCCTGTTCCTCGGCAACGAGCTCCTGATGGGGGTCGCCTTCGTGCTCGCGATCGACGGATCGAGCGGCTACGTCGCCGCCGGGACCGCGGGCCTCGCGGCGCTCGTCAGCGACGCCGTCGACTCGGTCTGGTTCTTCTGGGCGATGCTCGCCAACATGGTGGCGCTCGTGCTCGTCCTCCCGCTCCCTCGGCCCGAACGGGCCCTCCTGTTCGGGCTCGCCTCGACCTCCGCCGTCGGACCGTTCGTCGTGCTCGACCCGGTCCCGGCGGGGATCGCGATGGCCGCGATCATGGGGGTCGTCGTCGTTCTCGCGGTCCAGGAGCTTCGGGGCGCGCGTGAGCTGCGCCCGGGGTACGTCTGGAGCGTGATGGGCGTGTTTGCGGCGTTCGGTGCGATGGGCGGCGGCGAGGTGCTCTTCCTCCTCTTCCCGGGTCCGCTACTGGGGGCGCTCCCGTTCGCACTCGGGACGCTCCTCGTGATGGGCGGGGAGTTCGCGATCCTTTCCCGCTGGGCGTTCTCGCAAGGCGGTCCGACGGACCGGCCGGTTCCACCGATAGGGCGGCCGCTCGAGGATCGCCCCGATCCCGCCGGTCGCGAGCCGACGGACCTCGCGGCCGCCTAGGGCTGCACCGCGCCCGCACGTGGGATGGAGGAGGGCTCGGCGCCCCGCCGGATTCGACCGTGGGTCTGGCGAGGGGAGGACGCCTCGGTCGGGGAGGGCCAGCGCAGGCCAACCTCGGAGGAACCAGGCACACCTCCGGGTGGTGGGGGAGGGGGTGGGCACGAAACCGGTCGTCTCGGGGGACCAAAGAGAGATGCGGCATGGGATCGTTCGGTCGGCCGCCGATGACTCCACGACGAGCCCGGGCTCGCCGTCAGACACTCCGGTTTCGCAAGCTGATCCACGCGCCGCTTCGTTTCGTCTACCGGTGGTGCACGGACTTTCGGGAGGACGATGACGCGATCACGAACTCCATCTACCATTACTCCGCGCGGATCGTTCTCCGAGAACGGTCGCGCCTGGTCCGGATCATCATCGTCCCCGGCCCGGACCGGAACCGGAACACGGACGTCGAGATCATCACCCTGGTGCCGCCGGATCGATGGCGACTGCGCAAGCTCAGCGTCTCGGATGACGAGACGGGCTCGTACCGGCTGACTCGAAAGGGATCGACCTTGACCCGGCTCGACATGCGGTTCCATCGGACGTGGAAGACGGGGAGGGCCCCGGCCACCGCGAGGTACCGCGCGCTGTTCGAACGGGTTTGGGATCGCTACGTGTCGGCCATCGAAAAGGAGTATCGGGACCAGCGGGCCAGCTGAACCGTCGAGCGGTGGACGCGGGGCGCGCGCGAGCCCGAGGATTTTGCGCCCCCTCGATTGACGAGCCGAGGAAGGGGGTGAGGCCCACCTTGCTGGCCGGTCCCTCGGTCAAGTCAACCGGGTACATCGGACGTGCGGGAAGAACATCGATCGCGAACGGCCGGTGCGGCGATCGTCGGGGCCGCGCCGGAACGGTTCACGGACCCGGGTAGAGAGGGACGCCGGCACCGTCGCGGGAATCGTCGGGGATGCGGACCGACGAGACCCGGCGGCGACCCGGTAGAGGTTCCCGGCTCGAGGCAGCTCCCGGCGGGCCGATTGGGAGGGTGGGAACCTCCGGCGTGGGCTCCCCGCGCGTCCGACAATCTTGACACCTACTCGGCAAGGGGGCTGCTGAACCAAGCCCGCGTCGGAGCCTCCACATTGGATTGCCAGAAGAGCGCGTTCATCTCCCCCCGGTGTTGAAGTTCCTCCTCCACGAGATGCCAGACGATCGTGCGCAGATTGACCCTCATCTCGAACGGGTCACCGTTTCCCTCCACCCCGCGGACCACGTACTTCTCGGTCAGGCGGTCCGCGCTGAGGGAGGCCGCCAGATCCTTGTCGATGCGCGCCACGCGCTCGGCGGCGCGTTCGATCTCGTCGCGGGAGAGAGGCCCCTCCACTCCCGGGTTCGACTGCTGTAGGGACTGGGGAACGCTTTCGAGCCACCAGACGTTGTCATCGAGGATGTGTAGGAAGATATCCTCGAGGGAGGGGAAGGACGCCCCTCGGTCCTTCCTCCGGTCGGAATCGCTCAGACCGAGGAGCGTGTCGACATACCCTTCTCGGGTATCCGCGAGCCACTCGAGCCAGGCGCGAGCGAGCGCGACCTCGTCGACCGCGCGCGCCGGAGCCTCGCCCGGCATCTCGGCCTACTCCTTCGGGAAGTGGGAGATCTCCCACAGGTTGCCTTCCGGGTCCTCGAAGAACGCGAAACGCTGACCATTCGGCCGGGTGGTCGGCGACTGGACGAATCGCACCCCCTTCGCGCGAAGCTCCTCGTACGCTCGATCGGCGTCTTCGAGGAAGACCGCCAAGTAGTTTCGCTGCGTTAGGCTCTCGCCGGGACGAACTCGATCCGACGGGATCTCCTTCGCCAGGCCCTGAGCGGAGACGAGAGCCAGCCCCGGGCCTTTCCGATCGAACGTGAGATAGGCGAAGTCGTCCGACATCTCCTGGAGCTTCAATCCAAGCTTGTCCCGATAGAACTCGGCGCATCCCCTTACGTCCCGAACCGTCAGCGCATAGGCGTTCACGTGGTCGATCATCTTCTTACCGCCGCCTCAGCCGCATCGTCTGCACCGAATCGACTCCCCTCGGTTGAAACCCGCCTAGCGGACCGCCGCGTAATGCAGCAGGATCTCCCCGTCCTCCCCGTGCTTGACCTCGAGAAGCTTGAGAGTGTTCTGCTCGGTCATCGAGCCCCAGTAACGGGGTCCCTTCCCGTAGACCACCGGCATCACGAAGAACCAGTAGTCGTCGGCGAGTTGGCGACGCAGGACTTCCTGGATAAGTCGGGGGCCGCCCTCGATCATGATGTTCCCGCCGTCTTCTCGCCGGAGTGCCGCGACGATCTCCGAGAGCTCTCCCTTGAGAATGCGGGAGTTCGCCCACCCCGGCGACCTGAGCGTGCGCGAAAGACACACCTTGTCGACGGTGTCCAGGTATCGAGAGTAGTCGTGCATGAACTTCGGATCCCCGGGTTTCCGGGCTCCCGAGGACCACACTCGACGGTGGCCGACGAACGACCGCCGCCCCATGACCACGGTGGTGACGTCGCGATAGCGGGCGATCCACATGTGACGGAAGAGGGCGTTCGCCCTCCGGGTCCGCCCGTCCGAGCCCGGATACTTCGGGAAGGCGCCGCGTCCATCCAGGGTCATGTACGCATTCGCCGTAATCCTCCGCATGGCCGTGAGTTCCCCTCCGTGGCGACTCGCGATCCCGGTGGAGCGCCCCGGCGCCACGAACACATGCGTAAAAGGACATATATCCGTTTCGGCATGTTATCCCCGTGAACGACGTCTTCCACGTCCTCGCCGAGCCCTCGCGGCGCCGACTCCTCGACGCCCTCCGTCACGGGGAACGGTCCGTGAACGAACTGGCCGAGCGCGCCCACATGTCCCAGCCGTCGGTTTCGAAGCAGCTCCGCCTGCTGTTGGACTCGGGGATGGTCCGGCTCCGTAGGGTAGGGCGGCAGCATATGTACTCGGTCCAAGGCGGTCCGCTTCGGGAGGCCTCGAAGTGGCTCTCGTACTACGAGCGCTTCTGGGAGGACGGCTTGGAGAGGATGGACCGAGTCCTTTCCGAGGAGGTCCGTCCCCGGGAGCGGGCGAGGCGATGAGTCCGACCGACGGTCCAACCGCGGTGGTTCGGGTCGAGCGGACCCTTCACGCGTCGCCCGATCGGGTCTTTCGCGCGTTCCTGGAGCCGGAGTTGGTTCGACAGTGGATCACCCCCGAGGACCTCACGGTCGACCGGGTCGCCGTGGACGCCCGGGTGGGGGGGCTGCTCGAGGTCTGGCACTCGAGAAACGGCGTGAGCACGGGGAAGTTCGAGGGTCGGTTTCTCACGATAGACCCCCCGCGGGAGCTCGTCTACCGCTGGGCGTTTGTCGGGACGGCGCCAGAGAAGGGAGAATACTTCGATACCCTCGTCACGGTCCGACTGCGACCCGAGTCCGAAGGACGGACCCGTATCGTTGTGGTCCACGGAGAGCTTGAGGAGCTCCGGCGCGGCGCCCCCCAGGTCCACGCCCGGTTGATCCCCGGATGGAACAACTGTCTCGACAAGCTCGACCGGGCGGTCGACGGACTTGGCTCCGAACAGCGCGAGGATCGCCGAGTTTGAGCTGAGGGGCTGGGGCACGTTCTTGCGGGTTCGACGCCCGCGCGATGCTCGGGCTGGGGTACCCTTCTCCGCTGCCCGGTCCGAGCGCGTCCCCGGCGGTCAAAGCCGCAGGGCGGCGCGGCCGATGTCCGCACGCTAGAAGAGTAGGCGGAACCGAGTCGCGGACGGATCGAGGACACCGGCTCATCCACAGTCGCGCTCCGGGGCTCACGATCGAGCAATCGAGAGCCGACGAGAATCATCCTCAACACTGGAGCCGCGTGGGAGGAGGTCCTTCTTGCCGAGATTCTGTTCGAACTCGCGGATGCCAAGGGCGTCCGTGTCCACCTGCCGATTGCCTCCGAATCGTCGGGCGCTGCCGTATTCGGACCCTGTCTGGGGCGACGCCGATGAGGTTAGTCATGGATGCCCAGCGCGCCCCGGACGCTGACCGTCGGCGGCCCAAGCCCGGTCGGGGTGGACAAGCTGCTCATTCAGTGGATGGGTGGATGGAGTTTCCGCATCTGAGAAAGGTCTGACGCTCTCACCGGGGGCCCCTGGGTGAACCCGGGATCTCAGACCGTTTCACGGTCCCCTCCCACGCTCTATATCCGCGGGCTGGTTTGCTTCCGCCCACGAACAACATGCACGCGCGGCCCTTGGGAGTACCTGGCGCCAACCTTGCCCAGAACCTCCGGCGCTGCAGTTCACCCCGCGTGCTTCAGCAAGAGGGCATCGCGGATTCTCGCCTGCAACTTGTCCCCGGGGCCGATCATCCTCTGAACCGTTGGCAGCACGTCGCGTTCGATGCCACGATCCCTGAGATCCTTTCCCGTGTCCGCCGAAGGACCCGGTGAGAACCGGATCCGGGTGGTGCCGTGCCGCTCACCTCGAAGCCGCTCACTCCCGATACCTGGCCGGCCTTCGCGCGCCTCGTGGAGAAGCACCACGGGATTTTCGGGGGGTGCTGGTGCATTGCCTTCCATCTCCAGCCGGGAGAAGGGAAGCGGGGCGCGGCGGTCTACCGAGCGATGAAGGAGGAGCGTGTGCGGGAAGGCCGGGCGCACGCCGCGCTCGTCTTCGACGGCCCGACCGCGGTCGGGTGGTGCCAGTTCGGTCCTACCGAGGAGCTCCCCAACATTCGGAGTAAGAAGGCCTACGAAGAGGGACTCGGCACCCTTCCCGACTGGCGCATCACCTGCTTCTTCATCGACCGGGACCGACGGGGGAGCGGTATCGCCACCCTCGCTCTCCGGGAAGCGCTGCGATACATCGCTCAACTCGGCGGCGGAACGGTGGAAGCCTACCCAGAGGACTACACGGACGAGAAGACCTCCTCTTCCTTCCTGTGCAGCGGGACCCTAGGCATGTTCGAGAAGACGGGGTTCCGGAAGACGCGCAAGATTGCGATGCGTCGGTGGGTCGTAGCACGCAGGATCCTCCCGGCCCGGGCTCAGCGAAAGGCGAACTGAACCGAGCCGATTCTTCAACCTCTCTGCAAGGGGTTCCTCGCCGGGATTCGAGCCGGTCGCGGCGAACTCAACGGATTGGCAACCGGCAAGAAGTGCCCGCTCCGCGTTCGGCTCGGGGCCTCCCCAAAGGAGCTCGGCTGGCCGCTCCCTCGGCGCAACGAGCAGGAAGACGCTCAGGCAGAACCCTCCGTTTGGGACCTCGGGAATGCTCGATTCGTACCCTTGCACGACGGGGTGAACCGTGCGAACTACCCGCTTCGGACCATACACGATGTCCTCCTCGGAGGTCGAGGGGCCCGTTCGATCAGTAGGTCTCCAACTGAAGCCCGGGGATTCGCTGAAAGTCGCGGTCGCGCGTGACCAGAATCGATCGGTTCGTCCGAACGATCGCCGCGATCAAGAGGTCAAGGTTTCCGATGGCCAAGCCACGTCGATCCAGCTCGCCCCCGAGGCGGGCTGCTTCCTCCGCTGTTTCGCCGTCCAATGGGAGGACCTCGAGTCGGCGGATCATCACGAGGCTCTTCTCA
>DATJVA010000022.1:0-8269 GCA_035502015.1 Thermoplasmata archaeon
CGAACACCCCGACGACCGTCTCTCCCAGCTCGACCGGCAGTTGGATCGGCGCCGATGGGGCACGATACGTCGCCGACGGGTGGTCGTAACGGTGGACCTCCACTCCGAACGCCCGGGCAGCGCTGGCGATCGACCCATGGAGGCTCATGTTCCTACGGACGGGGTCCACCATTCCCACGGAGAGTCCGTGGCGGAGCCCGAACTCCCGGACCTGGCGGACGTCCGCCTCCCGGGCCGAATGGATCGCCGCAAAGCGCGTGCGGGTGAGGTAGGTCCGGTGGGCGATCGAGGTGCCCGCGAGGGAAGCGAACGTCGGCTCACGGGATCCCGCCGAGCCTCGACGCAGGAGCACCGAGAGTTCAACGTGGTCGTCCTTCGACCACGGTCCGGAGTCCTGGGCTCCCGGGAGCGGCGGGCGGTAACTTCCCGTGAGCTCCCGGGTCGCCCCGCTCGAGGTGGGTGCCGGTGGGCTCATGGGGACCTGACCACCTCCGGTCCGTCACTCCATCGGAACGTGATGGTCGGACGACCGGTAGCGGTTCGGTGGAGGCTCCCAGAGCTCGACCCGATTGCCGTCGGGGTCGGTGACCCAACCGAACCGACCGTGTTCGGAGTCCTCGGTCTTTCCCTCGACCTCGACCCCTTCCGCCCGGAGCTGGGCGAGGAGCTCCTCGAGGTTCTCGACCCGGTAGTTCACCATGGCCGTCGGCCGACCGCGCCCCCAGTCCCGGTCGTCGGTCGGTAGTGCCGCCCAGAGGGTGGCGCCGCGCCGATGGCCGGGGTTCGGACTCAGCCACTCGTAGGTCACCACTTGGGACTCGACCTCCATACCAAGGTGTTCGCGGTACCAGCGCGCGAGGCGCTTCGGTTCCTTGGACCGTAGGAAGATCCCACCGATCCCGATGACGCGCCTTGCGGACGGATCCTTCTCGGCCATGGCCACGATCGCATTCTCCCGAACACGTTCTGGGATATCAACCCCGATTTTTCGAAATCCGGAACCCCGGGGGTCGCGTAAGGTCCATATCCCTCCGCCCGTAGTCGGCCGCGAGGATCCGACGGATGACGATCGAGTCGCAGCTCGACGTGAGCATCGAACGGGAGGCTCCGACGAAGCTCTACCCGTTCACCCGATTCTTCCGGGGGTTCGAGAAGGTCCCCACGGTACGCGCTCTGTTCGGTCGGCAAACCGCCCGTACGCTTCGGTCGGTGAAAGTGGAGTTCTTCTCCGCTCGCTTTGGCTACATGGGAACGAGCGACGTAGATGGGCATCTCTTGATCAGCAGCCGCCACCTTCACGACAGCGACTTCCGGACCGTCTACCTCGACCTCGTCCACGAGCTGTGCCACGTGAAGCAGTTCCGTGCGGGACGCCCGCTGTTCTACCCGAAGCTGAGCTACGTGGACGCACCCTCCGAGATCGATGCCTACCGCCGCACCGTCGCGGAAGGACGCCGCATCGGCATGACCGACCGAGAGCTCTTCGACTACCTCAAAGTGGAGTGGATCACTCCCGTGGAGCTCCGGCGACTCGCCCGACGCTGCGGCGTGAAGCGGTCGTCGTCCCGGCGGGGTCCCCACCGGAAGCGGATCCGCAGGTAGCGCCGGCGGCATCCCGGTCGGTCGCTTCCGAGTCTCGAAATCGTTAGTAATCCCGGCCCCCTTGCAAATGTCGACCGGTCGGCCGTGATCGAGCACACCGTCCATCCGACGTTTGGCGGAAGGCTGCAGGTCCGGGAAGAGGGCGACCCCGAGGGGAAGCCGGTCTTTGTGTTGCACGGTACCCCCGGGTCCCGGCTCATGTATGGCCCGCACGTCGCCGACGCGGCGAAGAAGGGGCTCCGACTGATCAGTTACGACCGTCCTGGTTACGGAGGGTCGACCGCGAGACCCGGTCGTCGGATCGTCGACACGGCGGCCGAGGTGGTCGCGATCGCGGACGCTCTCCGACTCGACCGCTTCGGGGTCTGGGGGCATTCGGGCGGGGGCGCTCCGGCCCTCGCGTGCGCGGCGGTCATCGGCAACCGCGTCGTGGGCTCGGTCTGCCTGTCGGGCGTCGCTCCATACCCGGCCGAGGGCCTCGATTGGCTCGCCGGAACGGGCGAACTCAACGAGAACGACTTCCGGTTGATGCTCCGGGACCGGGTCGCTTGGGAACGCAAGAGCCGCGAGGACCGGGAGGTCATGCTGAGCTGGAACGTAGAGCAGCTACGCGAAGGGTTCGGTTCGCTCCTCTCCGATATCGACCGCCAGCTCCTCACCGACGAGGTCGCTGCCTTCCTCCTCGCCGAGAGTCGCGAGGGACTCCGACCCGGTGACGAGGGGATGCGTGACGACAACCTTTCCACGATCAAACCGTGGGGATTCGACCTCGCGAAGATCCGCACTCCCGTGCAACTTTGGCACGGAGGCCAGGACCGGTTCGTCCCCGTCACCCACGGTCAGTGGGTCGCCGCCAGAATCCCGAACGCCGACGTCCACCTCGAGCGCGACCAGGGCCACCTTTCGGTGTTTCTCCGCCGCGTGCCGCTGGCCCAGAGTTGGCTCGCCGCGAAGTTCTGAGCGGAGGTCAGCCCTTCCGGCGGGGTCGGGGACGAGCCGGGGATGCCATCTTCGGCTCCCACAGCGCGATCACATTCCCTTCTGGGTCGGCGCCGATGAAGCTGAAACCCATGCCGGGGACCTCCATCTTCCCGACGACCTGGGAGCCACCGGCCGCCGTGAACGCCCTTATCGCGGAGTCGATGTCCTCCACGTTGACGAAGTTCCGGGGCCGGTCCTCCGGCCCCATCTTCGGATACATCCCACCGCCGATGCTCTTGCCCCGCGGTCCGGTGGTGATGAGCCAGTACTCCATTCCCGGCATCGGAGCTTTCTCGAACTTCCATCCGAAGACCTTCGAGTAGAAGCGGGAGAGTTTCTCAGCGTCGTTCGCGGGGATCTCGAAGTGGACGATCGTCTGGACGACCATTCGGTGCACCCTACGAGCCTACCGGACCGGTGGATTAAAGGCATCATCTACGGAATTTCGGTAGGGACCTCGGGGAAAGGAGGGGGACGGCCCCGAGTGTCGCCGGTACTTCCTGACCCCCCGGGACCCGCGCGTGCCGGGAGACGGACGGTCCGCTCAGACGTAGCCGCCGGCTGGCGGCTCCTGTACGTAGATGATCTCGTCCGGGTGCCACGTCAGCGCGAGGATCGCACCGATCAGCGAAAGGAGGAAGCCGAGGACGAAGCCGCCGAGAAAGCTGGTCAAGCTGATCAGGGAGAATATGAGGATGAGAACTCCGTAGGTGATGTGGCTGTCGGGGCTCGTGAAGAGCAGGATCCCGAGCACCAGGATGAAGATCCCCATCAGTGCGCCGAGAACACCCAACGCGGTCAGTCCCTGGCCTTGCTCGCCGAGCGTCACGCTCGAAACGGCGGCCCCGATGAACACCTCGGCGATGCCGCCGAGCAGGATGAATATCCCACCGATGATCGAAAGGACCGCTGCCGCGGTAGGAGCCTCATCGCCGCTGTACATGACCGGTTGTTCGCTAGGAGGCGACGTCCAGGTACCTGGGGCGACGGCACCACCGTAGGCGCCCGGAGGTCCTACCCCGACCGAGGGAGCGGCGGGCGGTCCCAATGTGGCCCCGCAGAACGAACAGAACCGGGCGCCGGCAAGATTCGAAGCGCCGCACTGGGGACAAACGGCGGAAGCGGCCACGGCTCTCCGACGGGCCGACTGGGCTCGAAGTACTTGAACATCGCCTCGGGAAGCCGAACAGTGAACGGCCGTTACGAGAATGTGATGTTCAAGGGTCCGTTGTACGAGCTGTAGCTCACGACCTGGAACGCCAGGAATGTCATCTCGGTCGACGCGGTGAACGGAACGCTCGCGATCACCTCGAACCCAGCCGTGTTCGTGGTGATGGAGTTGACAGTGCACGGAAGGGAGACCGATTGAGAGGCGGGAACGAGCCAGACGAGCTGCTGGTACTCACCGACGTTCGTCGTGAACCCGTTCTCGTTGGCGCCGTTCAGACCGCAAACGTTGTCCGCCGAGATGGCGAGAACCTGGCTCACGACCACTCCGTTGGTTCCGGGCAGCGACGGGAGCGATGGGGACGGAGCAAGAGCGGCGAAGAAGGCGATCCCCGCGATCAGTATCACCACCACAACCACCACGATCACGATGACAGCGCTGGTCTCGCGGGACTGAGGAACCTGAAGGGACGGCAGCGGCTGATAGGCCGGAACCGAGGGTGGGGGTGGTAGCGTCCAGGGGAGCTTGGCCGAGCAGAATTGGCAGACCGTCGCCTCCGGGGGGTTCGGTCCGCCGCACTGAGGGCAGGTCCCCGGCACCACGATCACTCATCGGCGTGCGGCCGATTAACCCCTAGGGCCGGCGGCGCCCCGGGAGAGGCGGTTCCGTGGGCGGTGCCTTCGAGAGGGCACCGCAGCGTGAAGTGCGTTCGAAGGATATCCGGGAGGGTGGGTAGGTTGCGCTCGATCCTCGTCCAGGGAGAGCTCTCGCCGACGGACCTCGAAGCCGCGTTCAGTGGTGGCGGAGCCGAAGGACAGGCCTCGACGTCCTACGCCTTCGGCTCGGTCAAGGTCCTCATGATCGTTGGCCGGAAGTTCTACTTCCGTACGAACGACCAGCTGGGGGCGGTCCTTCTGGCCACGTCGAACGGCCAGACCCAGCGGATCGACATCAGCTACGCCGGTGGCGGCTCCGGTCTGCTCGGGATCCAGATGGGAGCCGGGAACGACCTTGAAGGCAATCTTTTCGATAGCGTCGTGAACACGGTACAATCCCGCTCGTTGTCCTGCCAAGAAGTCAGTGCATTGTGAGCTCTTTTCGGGGCGTCGGCCCAGCGTCACGGCGACCCGACCGTGGGCACCGACGTGCGAAACCGTTGACGAGTGTCGAAAGCTTTCCGGCCCGTCGAGCACCAGGGGACGAGATTCGGGGATCTGACCGTTCGCGCGAGCGGCGACGGGGTCGTGGAGGGCACGACGGTTCGATTCCTTTGTGTCGAGAACCGACACCCTTAACGCCCGAACCCGGTGTCGGCCCTCGACCCGCATGCCGACGCCACCGATCGATCACGTCGATCCGCCCGAAGAGTTCGTCTTTGACCGGACGCTTCATGTCGGTCGCTACCCGCTCCTCCGCGTTTTCCCCGGGTTGACCCGGGTGCCTCCCTTCTCGAAGTATCCGGCCCGTCCCGCGGAACGCGAATCGGTCGTGACGACGACCTCGGTGGCAATCGTCGGCGGACCGACGTGGATGTACGTGGCTCCTCACGAGGCCCCACCGTTCGCCAAGGCCGCAGGATGGAAGCCGGTGACGAGCCGGACCGACTGCATCGTGGTCGGCCACCGGCACCTTTCGAAGAGCCCGCCGATCACCGTCTACCTCGACATCCTTCACGAGCTGTTCCACGTCTTCCAGCGCCGGGCCGGACGGGACCTCTGGGACATCTCGAAGGGGTACGCGGACAGCCCGACCGAGCTCGAGGCCTACGGGTTCGCGCTCGACGAGGCCCGACGTCTTGGCGCCTCGAACCGGTACCTTCGACACTACCTCGAGGTCGACTGGATCGACAAGAAAGAGCACGCACGTCTCGTACGGAACCTCGGAGTTCCGGCGAGGTAGCTCCCGGTGCGTCGGTTTCGTTCCGACCCGAACGGGTCGCGAGGAGCGAACCTCGCCGAACCGTTTCCGAAAACCCCTATCGGTCCTTCTTCGAGGTCTTGGGAGGCAACGTCAGCGTGAACTTCGCGGCCGAATCGATCCACTTCCGTGTCTTGGCAGGGTCTCGGAGAATGGCCGGCGGAAGCACGATGTACCCCTTCATCGGACGCCCTGCCATCGGCTCGAACGGACGGGCCCCGGGAAGCGCCAAGGCGCGTTCGCAATCGTTGCTCGCCAGCCGGACGAAGAAATCGGGTCCGAACGTCCCGAAGCAGATGCGCCCCCGGACGAACGCCGCGGGTTGACCGAACATCTTCTTCATCTCGAAACGGGGGTCGCTCTCGCAGAGATCCGCCAATAGGCGAGCGGCCTTCGGGGACGGTTTCGGCATCTTCATCGACTTCGACCCACCAAGCCAGGCCCCCGTGGAGATATCTACCGTTTGGACTCTCGAAATCGCCTGGATCCCGAAGGTGCGCTGGTCCTTAGGGACCGGCCACGGACCCCGGGGGCGAGCTCGCGGATGTCGACTCTTTCTCTCCTGAGGGAGGTCATCGCCCGCGTTCCGCGAGGAAAAGTAATCACCTACGGCCAGGTGGCCGCGGCCGCTGGATTCCCGGGCGGTGCGCGACTCACCGTTCGCGCTCTCCAGGGCGAATCCGGGGTACCGTGGCACCGCGTGGTGGGCGCGGGCGGTCGGATCGCCCTTCCCGGCGAAGAAGGTCGCGAGCAGCGGCTCCGCCTCGAAGTGGAAGGGGTTACGTTCCGGGGAGGTCGCGTTCGAATGGAACTGCACAACTGGACCCCTCGAGTCCGACGGAAGCGTCGCCGGTCTCGCGATGTAATGGTCCGGCCTGCCGCCTCGCGCTCTCGAGGGATCGCGATCCCTTTCGAGAGCCGAAGCTCATTCGTGGGTCCGGGCCGGCCCGACCGATCGCGAGATCGTGAGGCGGAATGATCCATCGTAGATGCTGCCCATAAGGAGAGCGGCCACGATCGAGGAACGGTCTCGAAAACTCACGGAGATCGTTCTCCGAGCTCGCGGATTCCCGACAAAGTCGACGACTCTGTGCCGAGTCAGCCCAGGGAGCGGAGGGACGGCAAGAAGTCCTCGACGGACTCCAGGGTGAACTGGTCGCCTGCCTGCCAGACGACCTGGGCAGGGGCCTTCGTGCACCGCACCCGGATCGCACCCCACTTCTCCGGGTAGGCATCGATATCGAACACCCAGTCGAAGGCATCGTGACCGGGCTGCGGCGTCTGCCCTCCGGTCGTGATGATGGTGTATCCCAGGTGAGTGAACAGCCTGAGCTGGCGTTCCCTGACCGCCGGGTCCCGTGGGTACACCGCCGTGATCAGATCGCCATTGAGGAGCACGAGCGGGAGCACGCCGCTCACGGGAAGGAAGCGTCCCACCACTCGCTGGGCGATCTCAGGCGCCTCGAAGAACTCCTTCAACGAGGGGAGGGACTCCTCGGGTTGGTTCGCCCCAACGAAGCTCACCAATCGACTCGAGTCGACCCCGGGCCTAGGGATGAGGTCCGTCGGCGCATCGGACACAAAGTGCCGCACGGGGTCCAACAGCCGGGCCCAATCGATCGTCCGACCCGGAGGGGGTGGGCCGGGGCGACGAACCTCCAGCGCGACGAACTGAGGGTTTACGGAGTGGGCCACGACGAACGCGACCGCGTTACCATACTCCGGTTGAGCCGAGCGGATGAGAATGCTCGAAGGGGAGTAGCGGAGCGCGCTGGGAATACGGACCATTGTCCGTTACCGGACACTGGATACACCGGGCTATCCCATGATAGTTGTATCTAGAACGCGCTCGGTTAGCCTGAAGACCAAGCGTTGCGGACTTTTCATCGGCTCCGTGCCGTCCTGAGATAGGGCGGCTGCTATGCCCCTTGCACCTACCCCCGGTCCCACCGGACCCGAGCGGCTTTCCCGAGAAGACCTGCGAAGGGTTCGGTAGGAAAGCCGGTTACACCGGGGAACTCGCGGGTTTAAGGCCGTCGAGCGAGTCCTTTCGCGTGCCATGCCCAAAGTGGTCGTGCGATCGATCGAGAATGGCCCGAATCTCCTGCTGATCGACGGCAAGGCGGACGTCGAGTTCTGTCGTTGCGGTCATTCGTCCAGCAAACCGTTCTGTGACGGGACTCACCGTAAGGTCAACTTCAGGGCCCCCGCGGCCACGACGACGATCCTGGAATAGACCCGTCCGCTCCGTCGCGAGGATTTCAGAGGTTGCCCATCCTGACGAAGAGGGACGGGTCGCGGCCACGCCCCCCTCGGTACGGCCCTGCTCGCCGGTCCTTTCGCCCTCCCGCGCGCCCATCGGGTCCGGTCATCGAACGCGCGGCCCATTCATCGGATCGCGGGCGCACTTCGCCGAACGGTGGTCTCCATCGGCGAGGTTGATTAGCGGTGACTCGATGGACCGGGTCCTCCATGGCTCGCTACGTCATCGTTCGCGGACCCTTGGGGGTCGGCAAGTCGACCATCTCCAAGGCGCTCGCGAAGGCCATCAGAGCGGTCGTCGTTTCCATCGACGAGATCGCGGACAAGGAGTGGGATGGC